>NZ_JAOCLC010000001.1:0-241342 GCF_029845105.1 Stenotrophomonas sp. GD03654
GCGTAATCCGCGGCCAACGGTTCCGCGTACGCGGGCCGCTGCAGCAACGCATCCAGCGCCGGCGGCACGGCCACTGATTCGCCAATCAGCGGCTCCACCACTGCCTCGAACTTGGCCGGATGTGCGGTAGCCACCACCGCCCAGTCGCCCCTGGCTCCGCGCGCGCGCAGGTCCTGCAGCACCTTCACCGCCGTCGCCGTGTGCGGACAGAACAATTCACCACTGCTGGCGTGCGCCGCCGCAATCGTCGCGCGGATTGTCACGTCGTCCACCGCGAACGCGCGGAAGGCAGCGCGCAGCTCGGCGTCATCTCCTTGGTAAAGCCAGCGCAGGCGCTCGAAGTTGCTGGGCGCCCCTACGTCCATTGCGTTTGCAACGGTGGCCACGCTGGCCTGCGGCTGGTAGTCGCCACCATTGAAGTACGCCGGCAGCACCGCATTGGCATTGGTGGCCAGCACGATCTGCCCGATCGGCACGCCCAGCGCGCGCGCCAGCACGGCCGCCATCGCATTGCCAAGGTTGCCGGTCGGCACCACCAGGTTGAGCCGGCGACGGTGCGTCGCGTAATGGGACAACGCCGCATGCGCGTAATAACTCATCTGCGGCAGCAGGCGGCCGAGGCTGATGCTGTTGGCCGAACTCAACGGCACCTGCGCCTGCAGTTCGCGGTCGGCCAGCGCCTGCTTGACCATCGCCTGGCAGTCGTCGAAGGCACCGGCCACGCGTAGCGCCTGGATGTTGTCGCCGAAGCAACCGAGCTGGTGCGCCTGCCGCGGCGACACGCGGCCGTCCGGATACAGCACCACCACGCGCACGCCGGGCTGGCGATGGAAGGCCGCAGCAACGGCGGCGCCGGTATCGCCAGACGTGGCGACAACAATCGTCAGATCGCGGTCCTTGCCGGCCTGCAGCCGCGACAGTGTTCCGGCCAAGAAGCGCGCACCGATATCCTTGAACGCCGCCGTCGGCCCATGGAACAGCTCCAGCACATGGTCACCGTCGCCCAGTGGCCGCAGCGGCACCGGAAAGTCGAACGCCTCACGACAGATCGATGGCAGGGCTGCCTCCAAAGCATCACCGGCGAAGAACGGTGCCAGTAGATCC
The DNA here is from genome assembly GCF_029845105.1 of Stenotrophomonas sp. GD03654. Classification (NCBI taxonomy): domain Bacteria; kingdom Pseudomonadati; phylum Pseudomonadota; class Gammaproteobacteria; order Lysobacterales; family Lysobacteraceae; genus Stenotrophomonas; species Stenotrophomonas sp. GD03654. Next base: position 1,105 of record NZ_JAOCLC010000001.1, read on the forward strand.
GCGGCCGTATCGGCCAACGTCGCACCGGCCCGCAGCTCACTGGCCGCGGGTAGCAACTCCGGTACATACAGTCCGCCGTCGGGCGCCAATCCTGCAGCGATCGCCGCACTGAGGCCAACAGCCGGGGACTGGCCACGGGTCGAAACAAATTGCATGGGTTGAGTATCCAGTAGAGGGGAAGGATTCAGCACAAGCGGGCTCCCGGTGCATCCAGCGGCGACACCCAGGCATCGCTGTCGAAACCGGCAGCGGCGAATGCCGCCTGCACCGGTGCGGCAGCGGCGCGGGCCTGGTCGGCATCCTCGAACCAGGCGAACACGCTCGGACCGGCACCGGAGATGCCTGCCCCCATTGCCTGTGCCGACAGCGCTGCATCGCGTGCTGCCTCGAAGCCCGCAATCAGTCCGGCCCGCCGTGGTTCCACCAGCACATCGCGTAGTCCAGCCCGCACCAGCGCCGCATCACTACGATGGCAACCACTGAGTACCAGCGCGAGGTTCGCACTCTGTGCCACGAATTCACCCAGCGCGTAGCTGCCCTGCAGCACCTGGCGTGCGCGGCGTGTTTCCAGCACCGCATGCGGATGCACCAGCAGGCTGTGCCAGGTTGCCGGCACCGGAATCGGCAGCAGGCGGTCGGCCGTGCACAGTGCAAGACCGCCCAGCAGCAGCGGCCCCACGTTGTCGCCGTGACGGCCACCGCTGGCCACAGCCTCGCCATCGAGCGCAAACGGGTACAGCGCTTCGCGCGACAGCGGCGTATCCAGCAGTGCGTTGGCGGCAACCAGCGCAGCGACGCACGACGCTGCCGAACCGCCCATGCCGGAACCGAACGGAATGCCCTTGTCGATCTCCACCGCGAAACCGAAGTCCAGGGCCAGCCCTGCGCGCAGCGACATCAATGCAGCACCCGCGGTGTTTCCAGCCGCATCCAGTGGCAGCTCGACGACGCTGCCGCGAATCGCTTCGATGCGCACCACCGGCTCATCGATGCGGCGCACGATCACGGTATCGCCAACACCGGCGATGGCATGACCAAGAATATCGAAGCCCACCGCCACGTTGGCCACCGAGGCGGGCGCGAACGCACGTGCGATCACAGGCGCGCTCCTTCGCCGGCAGCCACCCGCAGCAGGTCCGCGAACACGCCAGCCGCCGTGACTTCCGGGCCAGCCCCCGGCCCCTGCACCACCAGCGGGTTGTCGCAGTAACGGCGGGTGCGGAACTGCACCACGTTGTCGGTCAGCCGCAGGTTGGCGAAGGCGTGGTCGGCAGGCAGCTCCTGCAGGCCCACCGAGGCGCCGTCGGCACCCAGCTGTGCCACATAGCGCAGCACCGCACCACGGGCCCGCGCGTCCTGCAGGCGCTGCAGCAGGCTGGCATCGGACTCGCCCAGCCGCGCCATGAAGTCATCCACGCTGCCCTCGCGCAGCGGCGCCGGCACCAGGCTTTCCACCTGTACCTGTTCCAGGCTGAGCGCGTGGCCGGCCTCGCGGGCCAGGATCACCAGCTTGCGCGCCACGTCCACGCCCGAAAGATCATCGCGCGGGTCCGGCTCGGTGTAGCCCATCGACCGCGCCTGCGCGACCAGCTGCGAGAACGGCTGGCTGCCATCGAAGCGATTGAACAGCCAGGCCAGCGTGCCGGAGAAGATGCCTTCAATCGCCAGCACTTCATCACCGGTATCGACCAGATCACGCAGCGTGGTGATCACCGGCAGGCCTGCGCCCACCGTGGCCTCGTAGCGGAAACGCGCGCCACTGGCCGCCGCGGCGGCGCGGATGCGCTGATAGCGCGGCAGCGGCCCGGCGCCGGCCTGTTTGTTCGGGGTGACCACGTGGATGCCGGCCGCCAACCAGCCCTCGTAGCGCTCGGCCACATCGGCACTACCACTGCAGTCAATCACCACCGCATGCGGCAGGTGCGCGGCCAGCAGGTGTTCGGTGAAGCGATCCAGATCGCTGGACTCGCCCGCGTCCTGCAATGCCTCCCGCCAGTCGGCGTGCAGACCATCCACTTCCAGGCGCATGCGCGAACGCGAGGCCAGCGCGCGCAGGCGCAGATCCACATTGGCCTTGGCCAGCAGCTGCGGACGGGCCGCCAGCAGCTGGTCCAGCAGCGCGGCACCGACATTGCCCGGCCCGATCACACCGACCGCAAACGTCTGCGGCGACAGCCAGAAGCCTGCATGCGCCGCGCGCAGCGCACGGGTGGCATCGGCACTGTCCACCGCCACCGAGATGTTGCGTTCGGACGAACCCTGCGCGATCGCCAGGATGTTCACCTGCGCACGCCCCAGTGCCTCGAACAGGCGTGCGGCCACACCGGGCTGCCCGGCCATGCCGTCACCCACCGCCGCCAGGACGCTGACGCCCTCACCGACCTGGACGCGCTGCACTTGGCCCACCGACAACTCATGCGCGAACGCGTGCAGCAATGCCTCACGGCCGCGCGCTGCTTCGGCGGCGCGCACCACGCAGCAGATCGAATGTTCCGACGAACCCTGCGAGATCATCACCACCGACACCTGCGCCAGGCGCAGGGCGGCAAACACGCGCTCGGCGGTACCGGGAACGCCGATCAGGCCGGTGCCTTCCAGGTTCAGCAGAGCCAGACCGGGGCTCAGGGTCAGGCCCTTCACCGGCCCGCGCGGCGAGCGCTCGGCACTGATGCGCGTGCCCGGATGCGCCGGCTGGAAGGTATTGCGGATGAAGATCGGCAGGCCAAGGCGGATAGCCGGCGACATCGTCTGCGGGTGCACCACCTTGGCACCGAAGTAGGCCAGTTCGCAGGCCTCGTCGTAGCTCAGCGACTCCAGCTGCACCGCCTCAGGCACAAGCCGCGGATCGGCCGACAGCACGCCGTCGACGTCGGTCCAGATGTGCAGTTCATCGGCGTTGAACAGCGCGGCGAAGATCGCACCGGAGTAATCGCTGCCGTTGCGGCCGAGCGTGGTGATACGGTCATCGCGATCACGCGCGACGAATCCGGTGGCAACCAGGCGCGATTGCGGGTGCTGCAGGCGCCACTTGGCCAGGCGATCGGCACTGGCTTCCCAGTCGACATCCACGCCCAGTTCGCCATGCCCGACCACCAGCACATCGCGTGCGTCGAGCACCGCGCAGTCTTCGCCCAATGCACGCAGGTGGGTGCCAAGCAGCTGCGCGGAGAACACTTCGCCAAGCCCCTGCACGCGGTCCAGCACCTCGCGCGGCAGTTCACCGATCACCGCCAGCGCCGCCAGCACTTCGGCCAGCTGCTCGAAACGGGCGTCGATCCATTCCACGGTCTCGCCCACCTGCTCGCCCAACAGCGCCACGGCAGCGCCACGATGGCGCGCGCGCAGTGCATGCCAGGCCTCGCGCCAACTTTCGTCGCCCCTGGCCGCCAGCTGCGCCAGTTCAATCAGTGCGTCGGTGACGCCCTTCATCGCCGAGACGACAGTGACCTGCAGCGTTTCGGGACGGGCCCGCAGCAGGCGGGCAACATGGCGATATCGTTCGGCATCGGCCACCGAGGTGCCGCCGAACTTGTGCACGACAGTGGACGGCGCAGCCAGGTCGGCCGGGGCAACGGGATGAGCGGGGGCGTGGGAAGACATGCAGACCTCGGTAAGAGGCCCCGTCGCATGCAGGTGTCGAGTTTCCCCGCCACCTGTATGGTGCGGGGCCGTGGTTTTCGGGAGTTACACGAAGACGACGGGCCGCACCAGGGCAGTGGTGACGGTGGTGGTGGTAATGGTGGTGGTGGCGACCGGCGCAGTCGAACGGCCCGCGGTGGCGGGGGCGATCAGGCTGGCGTGGGCGGCATCAAGGACCATGACGCACAGAAAACACTGTGCGCCGGCCCGCTGTCAAGTGCTGCAATGCAAAAAATCATTGCCGCGATCATCGCCCAACGTGCCAGCATTTGGTTGCATCTGAGACCAAGCCGACATCAGCACGCTTGACGAGCGCATTCAGCCAGCATGTTCGGCGATCGCGCGCGGCGTGCGGTGCGCGTGCGCGCACATCATCACGCCGGCCACCAGGAACACGATCGCCAATGCTTCCAGCAGCGAAGGCCAGCGCTGTTGCCAGGCGAAGGCATACGCCAGCGCGAACAGCGTCTCGAACACGATCATCTGGCCCGTCAGGGTCAGCGGCAGGAGGCGGCTGGCGCGGTTCCAGAACGCAGTGCCAAGGATCGAGGCCACCACCGCCACGCCTGCACTGATCGCCCAGAAGCCCCCCCACTGTGCCGTCGTGTGGCTGCTGATGTGGCCGAAGAAGGCCATCGGCACCAGCAGCAGGGCCAGGCCGCCGGTGGTGACGCCGGTCAGCAGCGACCAGTCATAGCCGGACAGATCCGGCCGGCGCGCCAGCCAGCGGCTGTTGCCGATCGAGTACAGCGCCCACGAGAACAGCGCGCCGAATGCACACAGCAGGCCGATCAGGCGCTGCCGCCACGGGGTCGCCAGGTGCTCGGACATCAGCGCTTCCCAGCCAACCAGTGCCACGCCCAGCACGCACAGCCCAAGTGCCGGCAACAGCTGCTTCAGTGGTACAGCGCCCTGCTCGCGCACGCCAACCAGAGTGACCACCACCGGAATCAGGCCGACAATCAAGGACGCCGCCGCGCCACCGGCCCACTGCACCGCCGTCGCCAGCAGCAGGAAGTACACCAGATTCCCGGCCAGGCTCAACCACAGCAGGCCGATCCATTCGGCGCGGCCCAGCCGCGGGGCCAGCCGCTTCCAGCGCGGCAGCAGCAGGGCTACGGCGATCAGGCCGTAGACCAGATAGCGACCTGCTGACAGTTGCAGGGCATTGAACGACTGCAGCACGGCGGGCGCGAGGAAAACCACGCCCCACAGCGCGCCGGCGGCAACGCCATTGGCGATGCCCAGAGCCATCGGGTTGTTGCGCATTCGGGTTCTTCGGGGGGGAGAGAACGGGCCGCGCAGTGTAAGCGCTGGCCGACAGGCACTCTTGACCGAGGCTACTGCCCTGTCATCTCTGTAGAGCCGAGCCATGCTCGACTGCGATTGGCCACTGTGCAGACAAGGACAGCCGAGCGTGGGCTCGGCTCTACAAGTCAGCCGCCGCCCCTGCGCCACGCGGCCGGGGTCTGGCCACACTCGCGGCGCAGCGCGCGGGTCAGTGCGCTCTGCTCGGAATAGCCTGCGGCCAGCGCGATATCGCTGATCGGCGCCGTGCTGGTTCGCAGCTGATGCTTGGCCCAGCGTAACCGGCACGCGCTCAGCCAGGCCTGCGGGCTTAGCCCAAAATCACGCTGGAACAGCGCGTGCAACCGGCTCTCGCTGACCCCGACGAATCCGGCCATGCGCGCCACCGGCCACGCCTGGCCCGGATCTTTCTGCACCGCCGCGCACAGTCCCTGCATGCGCGCGCCACTGCCGGCCGGTGCAAACAGCTGCAGCAGCTGCGGCAACAGGGCCGGCACCGGCTGCCCAGCCTGCACCTCGGCCAGGCAGCGGCGCAGCCCCAGCGGCAGATGCAGCCAGCGCTGACGGCACAGATACTCCTGCGTGCCGTCATCAAGCACGCCCGGAGGACAGTCAACGATCACGAAACCATTGGGACCATCCGCCATCTGGTCATGCGCTTCGCCAGCGGCAACAAAAGCCCCCTGCAGCAGGTCCAGCCGACCACCGCGCCCTTCCATCTCGAACTGCAGCTCGCCCTGCAGCGGCAGCACCCATTGCGCATAGTCATGCCGGTCCAGGCCAGTGGCCTGTCCGTAGTGCCGCAGGTGGAAGATGGCGCCCATCCGGGCAGTGTGCGCGTGTAACAACGGCCGTGCAAACCGCTGCTATAGTCGATCCGTCATCCAACGCAGGGAGTGCAGGACATGACCCATCAGCACGTACTCGCGGTATTGGCCGCCAGCCTCGGCCTGGCGCTTGCTGTTCCGGCCCTGTCACAGGAACGCACCCCGCCCGCCCCGCACTGCATGGACGCGGTCGGCGTGCAGGAAGTGGAACAGGCCTCGCCGCGCTCGATCGCGCTGCGCGCGGCCTCCGGCCAGGCCTACCGCATCGACTTCAGCGAGGATTGCCCCGGTGTCCGCACTGCCACCACGCTGAAGCTGGAAGCACCCGCCGGCTGGGCCTGCGGTCGTCCCAGCGAGCGCGTGGTGGTCGATGGCCGCAGCTGCGCCGTCAGTGCGGTCACCCCGGTGCAGAACCGGGACTTCGCCGGCGTGGCCCGCGACAGTGACCGCCTGCGCACAGCCACCCTGCCCGCCGTGACCATCCGCGAACGCAAGGATATCCGCCGCGGCTTCGGCGGCTCGCCGTCGTACTGCTTCGCCACCCGCAACGTCCGCGCGTGGTCGTCCGACGCGCAGGGCATGCTGGTGGAGACCAATCCGCGCCGCAATGGTGGCCACCGCTACTACCGTGTCGAGCTCGGCAGCCACTGTCGCCAGCTTGATCGTGCGCCGCAGCTCAGCTTCCGCTCCGGCATGCAGAACGGCCTGATCTGTGGCAATGCCGGTGACCGCATCCTCACCGCCGATTTCGAGAACGGTGACCTGCGCAGCGATGGGCTGGCCCCGCTGCCGCAATACACGCGCGGCGCCTGCACGATCCAGGCGGTCTACCCGGCCTCCAGCCAGGCGTCGAATTAACCGTCGACGCCGAGGAAGGCAAAGGGTGCGCTGGGCACGAAGTGACCCAGCGCATCACCGGCAAAGGTGTTTCGCTGGTCCTTTCCAAGGTCGAGCTTGAGTACCTGCCCGCCGAAATCAACCTTGTTCAGGTCGACCCAGAAGGTGTTCGGGGTCAATGCCGATTCGAAGAAGTACAGCCGCCGCTTGTGGTCGGCCACGGTGCGCCAACGCGTGGATGAGATGTTCGGCTCACCTGGCGTGGTGATGCCGTACGGCACCGACGCGTTGCGGATCACGCTGAACACGCTGGCCAAGGCCTCCACCGGATCCTCGGCCTTGGGAATGGCGTTGATGTAGAACGACGCGCGCGCGAAGCGGTCGGACGAGCGGTTGGTACCCGGCAGCATCACCGTGCCACCGATCTGCTGCCAGTAGCTGTTGAGTGCCAGCTGCTGCTCGAAGATCGGCGAATTGGTCATCACCTGGTAGCGGCGGTCGTGATGGATCACCTGGCGGCCGCCGATGTATTCGACAATGGCGCTGTCGCCGGTCGCGTCGGACAGCGACAGATGCAGCGTTGCCTGCCGATCTTCGCCGGGCACCTTGTCGGTGACGATCGAGTATGGCTCACGCTTCAGCGCCGCCACCGCCTCGTCCACGGTCGCGAAATTATCCAGCACATACTGCGCCCACAGCGAGATCGCAAGGCCCGGCTTGTTGCCACGCTGCTGCGGATACTCCGATTCGACCAGCCACAGCAGGTTGGCCACTAGGCCCTTTTCGTTCATGCCATCGGTGGTAGACACGTCGTATCCGGTCGCCACCACGCTGCCATAGCGCGCGGTCCAGGCCAGCGACTTCGGACCGGCCTGGCCGGTGCGTGCAATACCACGCGGCAGCACGTAGAGGTTGGTCGCTACATCGACCTTCCAGTCCATCGAGCGCGCGGTGATCACATCACCGTTGTCGCCCAGGTACACCGCACGCGTGCAGGCCAGCGCCGGTGCTGCTGCGACCAGTGCAGCCGCAAGCAGTGCCATTTCCTTCCACTTCATCCGTGCCATGTCATTACGCTCCTTTCCCCGTGGTCCATGGATATGACCCCATGCGGGGTGACACAGCGGTGAAACCTCAGCGAAGCACGCGATCGTGGAGCCAGAAACCCGCAAGCATCGCCGGCACGAACCACAGCGCCTCGCGCGATCCCACCGCCAGCCCGGCGATGGCAGGGCCCGGACAATAGCCTGCCCATCCCCAGCCGATGCCGAACAACGCCGCGCCCAGCACCAGGCGCGGATCGATACCGCGCGCAGCTGGCAACTGGAAGCGCGTTGCGCACAACGGACGGGCGCGCCGCAGCACCCAGCGCTGGCCAACCGCGCTGACCAGCAGCGCAGCGGCCAGCACCCAGGCCAAAGTGGGGTCAAAATCGCCGGCGATGTCGAGGAAACCAAGGATGCGGCGAGGATCGGTCATGCCGGCCGACGCCAGGCCTGCGCCAAACAGTGCTCCTGCCGAGCCGGCAGCCACCGACACGCGGCTCATTCCAAGCCTCCACCGTGGCGGATCAGGAACGTGGTCAGCATCGCGCAGGCCATGAACACCAGCACCGCCAGCAGCGACCGCCTTGAGCCGCGGGCCAACCCGCAGACGCCGTGTCCACTGGTGCAACCATTACCCAACCGCGTACCGAAGCCGACCAGCAGGCCGGCGCCGACCAACTGCCACGCAGGCAAGGCGTCACGCAGCAGGACGCCGGGCGCTTGCCCTGGCGCGGCCTGCCACCACAGCACCAGCCCTGCAGCGGCAAGCAGGCCGAGCAGGAAGGCCCAGCGCCAACCACGCTCAGCCGGCGCGGCACGCACGCTGCCAGCGGCAATGCCACTGATGCCGGCCACCCGCCCGGTTGTGGCCAGCAACAGCACCGCCGCCGCACCGATCAACACGCCCCCCGCCACCGCGGCCCACGGCAGGGTCATGACCTGCCTCCGCCCGACGCGTTCATTCGTTTGCCTTTTGATTTAGTTTTTTCTAAATTAGCTTCTTCTAAATCAAAAGGCCAGCCATGGTCAGCACCGAGCTCGACAGCGCCGCGATGGCCGAGCATGCCGCCCAGGCCGCAGCGCTGCTCAAAAGCCTGGCCCATCCTGCGCGGCTGCGCGTGTTGTGCCGCCTTGTCGAAGGTGAGGCGCCGGTAGCGAAATTGCAGGAGTTGACCGCCCTGAGTGCATCGGCGCTTTCGCAGCATCTGGCGGTGCTGCGGGCGATGGAGATCGTTGCGACCCGGCGCGAAGCACAGGCGATCCACTACCGCGTGATTGAAGGCCCCGCACTGGGCGTGCTGCAGGCACTGCATGCCGCCTACTGCGGCCGCAGACCGCGTTGATGCTCAGCCAGCGTGCAGGAGTGGCTGCACGACGTTGTCGAGCAGATCCACCGGCGTCGGCGCTGACAGGTCCCCGTCCAACGCGCGGGTAAAACCCGACCAGTCGCTGGATGAGAGCTGGCGCAACAGCGCCTCTTCCACCGGCAACGCGCGCATCGACCAGTACGGAAACTGACGCTGACCGAGGCGGCCGCGTGCAAGCTCGATGATGTCGACATGACTGCCAGCCTGCAGGATGCGCTCGTAGACCGAGTCGATCCCGTCCGGCGGCCCCTCGATGTACTGCAGGAAACGTTCGCCGTCACACAGCAGCACGCCGGTCACGCCCGCCATCTTGTTGAAGCGGGCTGCATCTTCGACCAGCACCCGCAACCGTTCAGCGGAAAGATCCGGCAGCGCCTGGCTGACGTAGGCGATGGCGCGCAGTGGCATGGTGCTTCCTTGACAAGATGTACACCCACGGTAGCAGTTGCGGACGAGTCCGTCTCAGCACCCGCGGGCGTTTCCTGAAGAATTCAGGTTGCTGCTGCAGGCAGCCCCTCGACGCGCCTCGGCAGCAGGGCTTCGAAGACCACCTGCCCGGCCTCGTTGCGCGCGGCGATACGCCCCCCATGCGCGCGCACGAACTGATCGACGATGTACAGACCCAGCCCCAGGCCCTTGCTCTGGTGGAAGCTGGCCTTGAACGGCTCGAACAACCGCGGCAGCAGCGCGTCGTCGATCCGGCCGGCGTTGCTCACCCGCAGCAGCACGCTGCGGGGGTCGCGTCCGTCCACCTCCACCCTCGCCTCGCTGCCATGGGTAAGCGCGTTGCCGACCAGGTTGGCGGCAACCTGGCCGAGACGGTCCAGATCGCCCTGCAGCCGCGTATCACCATGCATGTCCAGGTGGATCCGGTCCGCCCCATGCGCGCTGCCCGCTTCGGCTACTACCGCGCGCGTCACGTCGGCCAGATCGCAGGCACTTGCCTCCAGCCTCAGGCCACCGCTGCGGATCCGCGAGAAATCGAGCAGCTGTTCAACCATCCGCGCCATCCGCAGGGTGCTGGCTTCCAGGTACTGAAGGGTCTGCTGCGCGCCTGCGTTGTCTTCCGGAAGCTCCAGCGCCAGCTTGTCGGTGCACAGCAGGATCGCCGACAGCGGCGTGCGCAGATCGTGGGTCAGCACCGCGGCCATTGTTTCGTTGAGTTTGAGCGCGCGTTCGAGCGCCTCGTTGCGCGCCTTCAGCAACTGCCGCTGCTGGTAAAGCTCGATGAAGACGTTGACCTTGCTCAGGATCACCTGCGGCGCCACCGGCTTGTGCAGGAAATCCACTGCACCGGTCTCGTAGCCTTTGAAGGCGCGCAGCGGATCGTCAGGCGAGGCGGTCAGGAAGATGATCGGCACGTCGCGGCTGCGATGGGAACCGCGCATCAGTTCGGCCAGGGTGAAACCATCGATCTCCGGCATGTGCACGTCAAGCAGGGCCAATGCCACCTCGTGCTCGAGCAGCAGCTCAAGCGCCTGAGCGCCGGAGCCGGCCAGCAGCAGGTTGACCCCTTCGCGCTGCAGCAGGGCCTGCATGGCTACCAGGTTCTGCGGCACGTCATCGACGATCAGCAGGTTGACCGGGGTCTGCGGCTGCGCAGGGTCCGGTGGCAACAGGTTCATGCAAACAACTCCTTCAGGCGGCGACACATCAGTTCAAGGGGCAGCACGGCATCGGCGCCGGCATGCTGCAGAGCGGAAGCCGGCATCATCGACGCCTCGGCCTCCTCGGGACATTGCAGCCAGGCACGGCCACCGGCGGCGCGCACCGCAGCCACGCCTTCACTGCCATCGCTGCTGGCACCGGTCAGCAGCAGGGCCAATACCTGCCCGCCGAACACTGCAGCAGCGGAGTCGAACAGTGGATCGATGGCCGGACGGGAAAACAGCACCGGCGCATCCACCGACAACGCCACCGATCCCTCGTCCTCCACCAGCAGGTGGTAATCCGGCGGCGCGAACGTCACCGTGCCCGGCTGCAACGGCTGCTTGTCTTCGGCTTCGCGCACCGGCAACGCGCAGTACGGCGCCAGCACCTCGGCGATGCGGCTGGCACGGTCACGCGGCAGGTGCAGCACGGCCAGTACCGGTACGGGCAGCGTACCCGGCAGTGCACCAAGTACCGCCTGCAAGGCGGCCACGCCACCGGCGGACGCGCCGATCACCAGCACGGCTGGACGCGCCGGCAACGCCATCAGGCCACCTTCCGGTACAGGCGATGCTCGCGCGAACAGACATCGAAGGCGTCATGGTGGCACCCGAACTGCAGCGACTCCTTGCTGCCCAGGCCAAGGAAGCCACGGTGCACCAGCGCTTCGCGGAACAGGCCGACGGCGCGGTCCTGCAGATCGCGGTTGAAATAGATCAGCACGTTGCGGCACGACACCAGGTGCACTTCGGAGAACACGGTATCGGTAGCCAGGCTGTGGTCGGCGAACACCACGTTGCGACGCAGCTGGCGGTCGAACACCGCACCATCGTAGGCGGTGGCGTAGTAGTCGGACAGCGACGCCGTGCCGCCGGCGGCCAGGTAGTTGCGGCTGAACTGGGCCATCCGGTCGATGCCATAGGCGCCCGCCTCGGCGGTGGCCAGCGCCGCCGGATTGATGTCGGTGGCATAGACGATGCTGCGATCAAGCAGGCCCTCTTCGTGCAGCAGGATCGCCAGCGACCACACTTCCTCACCGGTGCTGCAACCGGCCACCCACAACTTCACCGAGGGATAGGTACGCAGTACCGGCACCACCTGCTCACGCAGCTCACGGAAGTACGCGGGGTCACGGAACATCTCCGAGACCTGCACGGTGAAGAACTGCATGGCCTGGGCGAACAGTTCCGGCTCGTGCAGCAGCCGGTACTGCAGGTCGACCAGCCGTTCGCACTCGTAGCGCTGCATCGCCTGGCGCATGCGCCGGCGCAGCGATGACACCGCATAGCTGCGGAAATCGTAGTGGTAACGCTGGTACAGCGCCTCCAGCAGGACCTTCAGTTCCAGGTCGAACAGGGCCTGTTCGTTCATTGCCGCGAGCACCAGACCCGGCACAGCGAGACCAGCTTGTCGACGTCGATGGGCTTGGCGATGTAGTCGTTGGCACCGGCCTGCAGGCAGCGCTCACGATCATCGGGCATCGCCTTGGCAGTCAACGCGATGATCGGCAGGTCCTGCAGGTGACGCTGCGCGCGGATCTCGCGCATCGCGGCCAAGCCATCCTTCTCCGGCATCATGATGTCCATCAGCACGAGGTCGACCTCGCGCTCGGCCAGGCGGTCCACTGCCTCCTGTCCATTGCGCGCGATCTCCAGCGTCACGCCCAGCGGCTCGAGCACGCTGGACAGCGCGAAGATGTTGCGCACGTCGTCCTCGGCCAGCAGCACGGTGCGTCCATCGAGCACGGTGTCGCGCCGGCGCGCCTCGCGCAGCAGGCGCTGCTGGTCGGTCGGCAGGCTGGCCTCCACGCTGTGCAGGAACAGGGTCACCTCATCCAGCAGGCGCTCGGGCGAACGCGCGCCCTTGATGATGATGCTCTTGGAATAGCGGCGCAGGCGCTGTTCTTCCTCACGGCCGAGCGCGCGACCGGTATAGACGATCACCGGCGGGAAGCCCACATCATCGTTGCCGGCCATGTGTTCGAGCAGGTCGTAGCCGCTGCCGTCAGGGAGCGACAGGTCCATCACCATGCAGTCAAAGGTCACCGTGCTGAGCTGCTCCAGCGCGCCGGCAAGGGTTCCCACGGCGACGATCTGCAGCTGATCACGGCCCAGCAGCAATTCCAGGTTGTGGCGCAGTTCGCTGTCGTCCTCGACAATCAGCAGGCGCCGCACGTCGCGCTGGCTGGTCTGTTCCAGCTGCTCGATGGCGGACACCAGGCGCTCGCGCGTGGTCGGCTTGATCGCGAAACCGATCGCGCCAAGCTCACGCGCCACCTGGCTGCGGTCCATCGCCGAGACCACGTGCACCGGGATATGCCGGGTATCGGGGTTGCGCTTCAGGCGCTCCAGTACGCTCAGGCCGGACACGTCCGGCAGGCCGATATCGAGCAGGATGCCGTTCGGGCGCAGTTCGCTGGCCAGGGTCAGCGCCTCTTCGGCGGTCCCGGCCACCACGCAGTCAAAGTCCAGTTCATGGGCCAGGGCCACCAGTGCTTCGGCGAACGTGGCGTCGTCCTCAACGGCCAGGATCAAGCGGCCAGCGCGTTGGCGACGACCGCGGTCATCGGCCACGCTGGGCACCGTCGTGGTCGGCGCCACCGCGGCCGCTGCAGGTACCGGCATCGCCGGCACAGCGGCCGTGGCGGGCGCCGCCACGGGCGCCGCAGAGATGTCAGTGGCGTTCGATGCGGGCGCACCCTGCAACGGCAGTTCCAGGATGAAGCAGCTGCCGCGGCCCGGTTCACTGTCGACCTGGATGCTGCCGCCCATGCGCTCGGCCAGATCGCGCGAGATCGACAGCCCCAGGCCGGTGCCACCGTAGCGGCGGCGGGTGCTGCCATCGGCCTGGCGGAACGCCTCGAAGATGACCTGCAGCTGCTCGCGGGCAATGCCGATACCGCTGTCGCAGACCTCGAACCGGATGCGGCCCTGGCCGCCCGCACGCACGTGCAGGCTGACCTTTCCATGCTCGGTGAACTTCACCGCATTGGCCAGCAGGTTCTTCAGGATCTGCTGCAGGCGCTGGCTGTCGACCACCAGCTGGCTCGGCGCCAGCGCATCGGCCTCGATCTGCAGGGCCAGGCCCTTCTGCCGCGCCATCGGCTCGAAGGTCTCGCGCAGGCGCTGCAGCACGCTGTCCGTCACCACCACTTCATCGGCCAGCTCGACGTGGCCAGCCTCGATGCGCGACAGGTCCAGGATGTCATTGATCAGCGCCAGCAGGTCGTTGTTGGACGACAGGATCGCGCGCGCATACTTCACCTGTTCTTCGGTGAGCGTGCCGTCCTTGTTGTCGGCCAGCAGCTTGGCCAGGATCAGCGAGCTGTTCAGCGGCGTACGCAGTTCATGCGACATGTTGGCCAGGAACTCGGACTTGTAGCGCGAGGTTGCGGCCAGTTCGTTGCTGTTGCGCACCAGCTGGCTCTGCGCGACCAGCAGCGCCTGCTTCTGCGCCTCCAGCTCGTGGGTGCGCTCTTCCAGCTGGACGTTGCTCTGTTCCAGCTCGGCCTGCTGTTCTTCCAGATGGCTCTGCGACTGCAGCAGGCTGCGGCTCTGCTCTTCCAGTTCCTCATTGGCCACGCGCAGCTCTTCCTGCTGGGCCTGCAGCTCCTCGCCCTGGCGCTGGGATTCCTCCAGCAGCACCACCAACTGTGCGCGCAGCAGTGATGCGCGCAGCGCCATGCCGATGGTCTCTGCACAGCGCTCCAGCAGCTCGACATCGAGTCGATCCTGTTCGCCGGCGCGGGTGCGTCCCAGTTCAACGATGCCCACGACCGCACCATCGCTGCTGATCGGCGCCAGGATGCGCTCGCGCACCGGCAAGCGCCCCAGGCTGGTCTGCAGCTCAAGCACCGTATCGTGGCCGCCGTGCAGGTGACGGATGCGTTCATCCCGCGCCACCTGCCCGGCCACGCCTTCCTGCAATGCCAGCGACGCCGGCATGCCGGACGGCAACGCCAGGCCGCCGGTCAGCTGCAGTCGCCCGCCTTCCAGGCGGTAGACGGCGGCGACGTCTGCCTGCAGCTGGGCACCCAGGCTGGTTGCCGCCGCTTCGGCAATCTGCTCGGGACCCAGGTCACCGCGCAGGCTCGTGGCCACCGCGTTCTCCGCTTCCTGCAGCCACAGCGCCCGCATTGCTTCGCGACGTGCCTGGATGGCACGGGAGACGATCAGCGCAATCATCAGGAATGCGACGCCACCGATGCTGCGGTTGACGAACGAGAACGCCGAGTTGGAGCTGGCCGGCGCGACGTTGTAGCCAATGATCAGCAGGACGCAGGCAAGGACGGCCACGATGAACGGCGCCCGCGCACTGCGCTGGAACACGGTCACGCCCACGGCCAGGAAGTACGCCAGCCATACCGCATAGCCGAGCGGCACCACCAGCTCCAACGCGATGGTCGCGGCCAGCAGCACGGCGGAGGTCATCCAGATCCAGCGGTCACGCGTAGTCGCACCAGGACGCATGCAGGTCGGTTCCAGAACACAGAGGGTGGGTGATGGTACTCCGTGTCGTATTCAGCCGCACAGGACAAATGGCACGTGTCGCGCCTCCACGTTCCCTTCACACTTGAATGCCTAGTTTCACGTGCCTCTCAGGGGTAACACTTATTTTTACGTGGACGCTGCCGCCTCTACGACGTCCGTGCTGACGGACCCTTCCCGCCAACTGCGACTGCTGATCGACAGCGTGCGCGACCATGCGCTGTACCTGCTTGATCCTGATGGCATCGTCTGCAGCTGGAACCCCGGCGCGGAGCGCATCAAGGGCTATTCAGCCGATGAAGTGGTAGGCACCTACTTTGGTCGCTTTTACCTGGCCGCCGATCGCGAGGCCGGGGAACCACAACGCCTGCTCCGCCATGCAGCGCAGCATGGCCACGTTGCCAGTGAAGGCTGGCGGGTTCGGCGCGATGGCTCGTCCTTCCGTGCCAGTGTGGTGATCGAGCCGGTGGTTGAAGCGGGCGAGCTGCTCGGCTTCGTCAAGATCACCCGCGACATCACCGAGCAGTGGCAGGCACAGCGCCTGCTGCGTGATGCCCAGCGAGCACTGCGAAATACCCAGCAGTTCGAGACCGTCGGCCGTCTCAGCCGCGGCCTGTCGCACGAGTTCAACAACCTGCTGACCACCATCGGCAACGCACTGGACCTGCTGTCGCTGCGCGTGAACGGTGACGATGCGCGCGCCGCCGAACTGCTTGATGCGGCGCAGACCGCAACTGATCGCGGTGCGCTGCTGACCCGCCAGCTGCTGGCCTTCAGCACCGGCCAGACCCTGATCCGCGAGCCTCTGGACCTCAACGCGCTGATACAGCAATGGCTGCCAGGCCTGCAACGCGCCTGCCCGCCCACGGTGGTGCTGGATGCCCAGCTGGCGCCCGGCCTGCCGGCGATCAACACCGATGCGCTGCAGCTGCAGACGGCGCTGGCCAATCTGGTCGCCAATGCTGCCGACGCTACCCTCGAAGGCGGCCGCATCCTGATCGGCACCGCGCTGGAGCATCGCCTAGACCCGGATGCAGACTCCACGCTGCAACGTGGCTATGTCACCCTCAGCGTCTGCGATGAGGGCCACGGGATGGCGGCCGACATCGCAGAACGGGCGACCGAGCCGTTCTTCACCACCAAGGACATCGGCAAAGGCAGCGGCCTCGGCCTGAGCCAGGTGTTCGGATTCACTACCCAGAGCGGCGGCTTCGTCGACGTGTCCACCACGCCCGGTGTCGGCACCACGGTCAGCCTGCTGCTCCCCGCAATGGAGGACCCTGCCGATGACCGATGACCCGATCCGCGTATTGATGGTGGAAGACCAGACCGATCTGCGTGAAATGATCGGCCTGGCCCTGCGCGACCTCGGCATCGACGTGGCCACGACCGCCGATGGCCACGAGGCAGCGGAACTGCTCAAGGGCGAAGCCCGCTTCGACGTGGTGTTCAGCGACGTCAGCATGCCCAACGGCATGTCCGGCATCGAGCTGAGCGAGCATGTGGCGCGCGAACAGCCGCAGGCACGGATGATCCTGTCGTCCGGCTACGCCCGCTCGCAGCTGCCGCCGCTACCCGAGCAGGTCGAGTTCCTGCCCAAGCCTTATCGCCTGCGCCAGCTGGTGCAGCTGCTGAAGCAGGCGTAAGCCACGGCGCCCCGGCCAGGCGCGCCCTACGGTCAACCTTTCATCGCCCCCCGCTGGAACGAAGCCAGCAGCGTAGAGGCTGCCGCCGCCGGCGCCAGCCGACCACGTGCGAGTGACCAGGTAATGCCGTAGAAACAGGTCCAGTAGAAATCGGCCAGCCACACCGCACTGAACTCGACGTTGAACACGCCGGCCTTCTGGCCGCGCAGGAAAAAGGCCTCGAAACGCTCGCCGATCGGTGCCCAGCGTTCTGGCAGCAGATGCAGGTCACCCTGCCGCTGCTGCTCTTCCATCATCCGCGCGAACACCAGGGTCACCAGCTCCCAATCGGCGAGCAGCGTGGTGGTGACCTGCTCCAGCACATGCTGTGCATCCGCGCCATCGTCGAACCAACTGGCCGCTGCCTCCAAGCGCTCGAAGCCTGCGGCGAACAACGCCTCGTCGATCGCCTCGCGGGTCGGCGCGAACCGGTACAGGGTGGCGCGACTGATGCCGGCCCCCCGCGCCAGCTCACTGAGCGTGCAGCGCGGATGACTGACCAGGGTTGCCGCCAGGGCGTGGTGCAGGTCGCGGCGTGGGCGGGCGGTGGCGGGTCGCATGAAAGGGTCGGAAACCGGGGGTACGAACACGCTAGCATGAATCATCAATTAATAAACTGAATCAAAATTGATTCACCCGAATCAAAGATGCGCTACAACGGAGCTGCGTCCGGTGCACCCGGGTCGGTGCATGGCAGGGAACGCGTCACAGGCATCGAAGGAGAAAGGCCATGCTGCATCCACTGCGCGATATCGCTGTGCTGTTCGATGCCAGCGACACCGGACAACGCGTACTGAACATTGCCTCCCACCTGGCACAGGCACAGCAGGCACATCTGGTCGCAGTGTCCACTGCCCAGCATCCCACCGACATCGCCAACGGCTTCGCGCGTGGCGCCGGCATCGCCGCAGCGCTCGATCATGAAGCGCGCGCCGACGCGGCCTGTACCGCACAGTTGATGCAGAACCTGCGCGCACTGTCCGAACCACTGCAGATCAGCACCGAGCTACGCATCGTTTCGGATTATCTGGGCGGAGCCGACCTGGCCCTGCAATCGCTGTACTGCGACCTGATCATCGCCGGCTATCCGCGCACGCCCGGTGCCCCTTCTGGCTGGCACCCGCTGGGAACGCTGCGCCAGACCGGCGTGCCGATGCTGCTGGTACCGCCGCACTGGCAAGGCGATCAGGTCGGCCATCGCATCGTGGTGGCCTGGAACGCCAGCAAACAGGCGCGTCGCGCGGTGGCCGATGCGTTGCCATTGCTCGCGCGTGCACAGGCAGTGCACCTGCTGATGGTCGACACGCCCAAGGCCGAGGCCACACCCGGCGCAGAGATGGCCCAGCATCTGGCGCGGCACGGCGTTGAAGTGGAAATACAGGCGATCAACTCGAGCCAGGGCGGCATCGCCGCGACCATCCGCCAACACGTGCTGGACGCCGAAGCCGATCTGCTGGTTCTGGGCCCCTACAGCCGCAGCCGGGTGGTGGAGCGCGTGCTTGGCGGGGTCACCGAGGACCTGCTTGCCGAAGTGCCGGCGCCGCTGTTCGTATCGCACTAGTCCCACCCTGCCCCGCTCGGCGGTAGCCGGTCAGCGATTGACCGGTATGCCGCCGGAAATACCTGCACAGGTACGACGCATCCTCGAAACACAGGCGATCGGCAATGCGTCCGATCGGCAACTCGCTGTACGTGAGCAGCGCCTTGATCTCCAGCACCACCTGGCGGTCGATCAACGCCTTCGGCGTTTCATCGAAGCATTCGCGGGTGAGCTGCGAGAGATAGAACGGGGTAATGCACAGCGCCTCGGCGTAGGACTGCACGTCGCGCTGGCGCGTGCTGCGCTGGCCCACCAGCTCCCAGAAGTTCCAGGCCAGGCGCTCGCGTCGGCTGACCTGCGCGGGTACCCTCTTCTGCTTCGGCAGCAACGTGGCCATCTTCAGGAAGAAGCTCTGCAGCAGATTGCGCAGCATCACATGGCGGTGCCGTCCACCGTTGTGCTGCGCGTCCATCATCAGCTGCAGCCACCCCTGCAGCAACGGCACATCCAGCGGTGATGGCCTGCAGTGCGGCTGCTCGTGCAGGAACTGGAACAGCGCATTGGGCAACACATAGGCCACCTCCGATGCCAGCGCCTTGGGCATCAGGCAGACCATCGCCAGGAAGCCGCGTGAGCGTTGCCGCAGCAGTGCCAGCGTGTCCTCTGCCAACACCAGCACATCATGACGCTGCACCGCTACCTCGCGGAAGTTCAGCGCAAAGCGGGCGCGCCCCGAGACGCATACCAGTGCCGCCAGATAGGCGTGACCGAACGACAACGGGACGCCCTGCCCTTCGGCCAGCGTGCTGACCTCCATGCGCATGGATTCGTCCTGATCCAGAAGCTGGGGTACGCGGTCCATGGGCCGTTCCGGCTGGATTCCGGGCCCCAGCATACCCGGGCCTGACGGCGAGTTGTGAAAAGTACCGGAATCATCAAGGTCCCGCTCTGGGTGGGCCGGGCTTGGCGACCTAGCCTCTGCACTCTCCTTTTCCCATTGGAATCGACATGCAGCTGCACACCGAACGCTTGATCCTGCGCCCCTGGCGCGACACCGATGCCGCCGATCTGTACGAGTACGCCCTCGACCCGCGCGTGGGTCCGATCGCCGGTTGGCCGGTACACACCAGTGTCGAGGAAAGTACCGAAATCATCCGCACCGTCTTCAACCGGCCGGAGGTCTACGCACTGCAGAACCGCGAAGACGGCCGCGCCATCGGCTGTGTCGGGATCCTGATCGGCGCCGACAGCAACTTCGAGATCAGCGACCGCGAAGGCGAGATCGCCTACTGGATCGGCGTACCGTACTGGGGCCGCGGTTTGGTACCCGAAGCGGTGCGCGAAGTGATGCGGCATGCATTCATGCAGCTGGAGCTGGAAGCGCTGTGGTGCGGCTACTTCGCTGACAACCTGCAATCACTCACCGCGCAGAGCAAATGCGGTTTCCAGCATCACCATACCGAAGTGAACAAGTTCAACAGCTTCCTTGGCGATTACCGTACCGAGCACATCAGCCGCATCACCCGGGAGCAATGGTGTGCCCTGCAGGCCGCCACACCGGCTTGAACGGGATTCAGCCCGACCTGCGCTGCATGAACAGAAGTTCCGGCGTTGAGGACGCTTCAACCTGCTGGAAACCGAGATCGCGGTACAGGGCCACGGCGGCCGTGTTGTCACGATAGACGCGCAGGGTGAGCCGCTGGATACCGTCTTCGCGCAGCGCCTGTGCACTCAAGGCCTGCATGAGCAGCCGGCCAAGGCCGCGCCCGCGCGCCAGTGGGGAAACAATGATGCGGCCCAGGTGCGCGGTGCCGGCGTCGGTCATCCAGTACTGGCCAAAGCCTACACAAAGGTCCTGCTCGTCCAGCAGCGCCCAGCCCGGCCGCGACTCGAGTTCGAGCACCTGCGCGAACCGTTCCGGCGGCAAGGGAAACGGCACGCCTGGGCCCGCCCAGCGCTGGGTGGTTTCGGCGGATTCGGACCAGCGGGCGACGGCGGCGTAGTGGGAAGGCTGGACGGGGCGAAGGTTCGGTTGCATGACACTCATGGTGCGCCATTTGCACTGGGCAGACACGCTGCACGAGAAGGGTGCCATGGCCCTGTGGGCACGACTGGCGCCGGTGTGGTCTTTGTATGACCGGCTTGATGGGATTCGCGTCATGGCCTGCGCGGCGGCCCTGCTGGGGCTGTGCGGCCAGAACTGCCTGCCGCTGCCGTTGCAGGGGCTGCGGGGCGGTGAGCGCGAGGAGGTGGCAGCGGTGCTGGGGGGGCTGGGGTTGTTGTAGAAGCCCGGCGAGCGGTTGCCGTGCAGGTGGCGGGTGGTGACCCCGGCCCGATTCGAACGGGCGACCTTCCCCTTAGGAGGGGGACGCTCTATCCAGCTGAGCTACGGGGCCATTGGCAGCGGGAAAGGATACCGCGTCTGGCTGAATGGACCAAGCGGGCGTCGTTCTGCGCAGCCCACAAAGTGGATATGCTGCCCCGCCGCGACCCGTTGTGAACTGGATGTCCGACGTCTGGCGAACCCTCTCCGCCCTCGGCGACAGCCGCTGGCTGCTGCCGATGGCCCTGGTGCTGCTGATCACCCTGCCCCGCGCAGACGCACGCCTGAAATGGCGATGGCTGCTGGCCATCGCCGTCACCGCCGGCGTCACGCTTGCTTCGAAGCTGGCCTTCATGGGCTGGGGGATTGGCATCAAGAGCGTGCACTTCACCGGCTTCTCCGGGCACGCCGCGATGTCCAGCGTCATCTATCCGGTCGTTGGCGCGCTGCTGGCGGGGACCAGCAAGCTCCCCCGGAGAATCGGCCTGGTCATCGGCGTGCTGCTGGCCACCGCCATTGCCTGGTCACGAATCCCGTTGCATGCGCATAGCCTTTCGGAGGTCATTGCCGGGCTGATGCTTGGACTGGGCTGCAGCACGTGGGCAATGCACACCGCGGGCCCCTCGTCTCGTCCTAACGCAGTGGCAGCCGCTGCTGCCGTACTCGCGGGAATGGTCCTGCCCCTCGCCTTGCCCGATGTCCACACGCACCAACTCGTCATCGCGCTGGCAAAGCTCATCTCTGGCAGGGCCGAGATCTTCCAGCATTTCTGAGAACCGCCAACGCGACTGCACAATTTCTTCACGTTCCTTGACAGAGCAAATGAATAGCAGCCAACATAGCGGTGGAAAAATTTCCCTCACGGAGTAGGAGACCCCGTAGATGAAGAAGATGATTGCCGCCCTGGCCCTGCTGGGCCTGTCCTCGCCGGTGTTCGCCCAGGAAGCTCCTGTCGCCGCCGAAACCAGCGCCGAAGTTGCTGGTGCTGAAGCTGCTGGCGCTGCCGCCACCGGCACCCTGACCACGGTCGCTACCGTGGGCCTGGGCATTGCCGCTGCTGGCGTGCTGTACAGCGTTGCTGCGGACAGCAGCAAGGACGACGCGGGCAACAACGGCGGTACCGGCACCACCAACCCGCCGACCGGCACCACCGGTACGACCGGCACCACCGGCACCACCGGCACCAACTGATCGGTCCGCCGAAGCAGTAACCCCGCCCTCGCCGGGCGACGTTCGGCGAGGGCTTTTTCATGCCCGATCGGGCCAGGAACAGATTTCGATGGACTGCAAGCGTTTCGTAGCCACAATGACGGTGGCACTCACCCTGACCGGCTGCATGTGGGCGCCAGGCCAGCATCTTCGCTCGAGCACCTTCGCTCGCGATGATCAGCCCATTGGCAACGACCAGATCGAACTGATTCCGATCACGCCCAAGTTGATCGCCATGGAGCGCGCCACCCGCGATGTCGCGGCACTGCCCGCTGCCCTGACCCAGTATCAGCCGGGCCCCTACCGCATCGGTGCCGGCGACATTCTCTATATCACGGTCTGGGATCACCCCGAACTGACCGTGCCAGCGGGCCCGCAGCAGCAGCTGAACGCCGCAGGCCGCCTCGTGCAGTCCGACGGAACGCTGTTCTATCCCTACATCGGCAAGATCACCGCAACGGGCAAGACGCCCGGCGAACTGCGTGAAGAGATCTCCACCAAGCTGGCACGCTACATCGAAGCGCCGCAGGTGGACGTCTCCATGTTGACCTATGCCAGCCAGCGCGTCTGGGTCACCGGCGCCTCGCGCCAGGCCGCCACCGTTCCGCTGACGGTAACGCCGCTGACGATGGGCGATGCCATCAGCCAGGCAGGCCTTGACCCGGCACAGGCCGACCTCTCCGGCATTCGCCTGACACGTGATGGCACCACCTACACCATCGATCTCGATCGGCTGGGTCGCAGCGGCGGCGGTGACACCAATGTGTTCCTCAAGTCCGGCGATCACATCTACGTGCCCTATCTCGACCACAAGGAAGTATTCGTGGTTGGCGAGGTCAATCAGCCGGGTGCAATGAACTTCAAGACCGGCGAAATCTCCCTGAGCCAGGCCCTTGGACGTGCGCGCGGCCTGCTGCAGACCACGTCGAATGGCAACGCTGTCTACGTGATCCGCGGCTCGAACGACCTGCAGAGCACTCCGTCGCAGGTGTTCCATCTGGAAGCCAAGTCACCGACCGCATTTGCCGTGGCCAGCCAGTTCGACCTGCAGCCCGGCGATGTCGTGTTCGTCGGCGCCGCTGGCGTGACCCGCTGGAGCCGGTTCGTGAACCAGCTGCTGCCGTTCACCTCCATCATCAGCAACGCCGCCAGCGCGCGCAGCGACCTGGACAAGTAAGGTGGCCCGCACCATGAGCAGGATCGCTCAGGCCGCCACCCGACACGCAAACCGCCAGCGCCCCGTGGCGCTGGCCTTGCTAGTACTCATCACCGCAACCAGTTGCGGCGTTGTGGGCAAGACCAGCGTCAAGTCGGTCCAGATGGCGCTGCAGGGCAAGCCCGACGTGGAGCCCACGGCCGCCGAGGTGGCCGCCAATCGATTCCCGCAGATCAAGGTCACCGGTCCGGCAGGCGGCGCCGTCCTGGTGCTTGGCAACATCGACTCCGGCCGCCAGGCCTGGTACAGCTCCGAGCGAAGCATCGTCTTCCTCAGCGATGGTGTCGTCGTCGGAACCCACGGCAGCAGCCCGGAACTGCAGGACATGACGCTCGACGGGGACTCCCCCTTCCACGCGCTGCACCGGGTAGTAGACGGCACGACCGTGCAGCGCCGTTACGACGTCATGCCTGATTACCGGTATGGAATGAGCGTCACCGGCACTCTGACCACCCTGGGCAAAGAGAAGGTCCATATCCTGGAGAGCGAGCGCGAGCTGTTGCACGTGCGGGAGCGGCTTCAGGGCGACGGCTGGAAGCGCGACAACCACTACTGGGTCGATCCTGCCAACGGGTTCATCTGGAAGAGCATCCAGGCCATCGCACCCGACACCAGCCTTGAAGTTGTCCAGCTCAAGCCCTACTCGCAGGACCTGCAGAACCGATGACACTGCGACCGATCACCCTTGGGCTGGCACTGGCGCTGGCCTCCCATGCGCACGCCTCATCGCCGATTGGCGTCGAAGCGGTCGGCCATGTTCGCAATCCCGGCATGCACACGCTTCCCGCCGAGGCCCGCCTCAGCGCAGCCGCACTCGCTGCAGCGCCGGAAGAAGAAGCCTATATGCTGGGCGCCGCGCTTCTTCGGCAACGTGCACTGACGCCACAGACCCGCCTCAAAGCGGGCCTGCTCTTCGATCTTGAAACGCTCGCCTCTCAGCAGGACGCCCCGGAACTTGCCGACGCGGCCGCACAGCTGGCGCGCGAGCTCGGTGATCTGCCAGTGACCGGGCGCGAACCGCAGCTCCTTGATCCGCGGCGCCTGGAAGCCAGTGCATCGGAGAATCGGCCCGCGCTGGCGGGCGACCGCGTCGTCTACCCTGGCCGACCCGAAACCGTGCAGGTTGTTGGCGCAGTGGTACAGCCTTGCAAGCTGCAGCATCAAGCCACACTCGACGCACGAAGCTACCGCAACGCGTGTGCCTTGTTGCCAGCGGCGAGCCGAGATGATCTCTACGTCATCCAGCCCGACGGCAAAGTGCAGCAACTCGGCGTGGCCCTGTGGAACCGCAGCACGCCCGTGCACCTCGCTCCTGGGGCGGTGATTTACGTGCCGCTGGACGCCGCCAAGATCCGCACGATTGCCCCCGATGTCAACGAGGATGCCGCGCGCTTCCTTGCCACCCAGGTGCTGGATGCACCCGGAGTTTCATACTGATGCGCCATCGCTCCATGCCACTAGCACGTGCCAGCGTTGCCCTTCTCAGCCTGAGCATCAGCGCTGTATTACACGCACAAACAGCCCCTGCCCCCATCGCCAGCGATTGGGGCGGCGTTGGCCTGCTGCAGACCCCCACCGCACGCATGGCCGACGACGGCGAGGTAAGCTTCACCGCGAGCCATACCTCTCCCTACAGTCGCTACAACGTGGTGATGCAACCCCTGCCCTGGGTCGAAGGTGCATTCCGCTATGTATCGGTAGCGAACCGACGCTATGGCCCAGAATGGCTGAGCGGCAAGCAGAACTACAAGGACAAATCGATCGACCTGAAGGTTCGGCTGTGGCAGGAAAGTCGATGGGCGCCTGAGATCTCCGCAGGCTTCCGCGATATCGGCGGAACGGGCTTGTTTTCCAGCGAATACCTGGTTGCAAGCAAGCGGTTCGGGCCGATCGACGCCAGCGTTGGCCTAGCCACAGGCTACATTGGCAATCGCGGCGACTTTTCAAATCCCCTGAGGCTGATCAGTGATCGATTTGAAGAGCGGCCCCGCGTCAAGGGCACAGGAAACTTCAATAGCAAGGGAATGTTCCAGGGACCAGTCGGCATTTTCGGCGGCATCGCCTACCAGACCCCCTGGGAACCCCTACAGCTGAAGCTTGAGTACGATGGCAACGACTACAAGCGCGAACCACAGAACAACAATCAAACGCAGAAGAGCCCGATCAACCTGGGCGCAAGCTATGCCGTGAATCCCAACGTGCAACTGCATCTTGGCTGGGAGCGCGGCGACACAGCCATGTTCGGCATTACCCTGCGCGGCAATGTGGCACGAGCGAAATCCACGCCCAAGCTGCTGGATCCGCCCCCAGTTGCACGAGCATCCGCGGCACCCTCTGCGCAGTCAATCGATGACATCGACTGGCCCGCCTTGAGCCGGACCCTGGAAGAGAACGCCGGCCTTCGTGTCACGGGCATCAGCCGACGTGGATCGGAAGTCATCGTCAGCGGCGAACAGCGCCGGTTCTACTACCCGGCGCAGGGAGTTGGCCGTGCGGCGCGCATCCTGGATTCCGAACTGCCATCCGATACCACCTGGTTCACGATCGAGAATACCCGCTTGGGCGTACCTGTCGTGGAAAGCAGCATCGAGCGCAGCACCTTCAACAGCTACCTCGACAATCGTACCCCGCTGAGCGAACTGGCCGGCCACATCGAGCAGGCAGCACCTGCGCAGCGGCGCCGTGAGAGCCTTTATGCGGCGCCACTTCGGCGCTACGATGGCGCGTTCAATATTGGATACCAGCAGCAGTTGGGTGGACCGGATGGCTTCTTCCTATTCCAGGTCGCAGGCACCTACTCGGCCAACTTCCACTTCACGCGGAATACCTGGCTGAGTGGAACGGCCAGCTACAACGCATACAACAACTACGACCGCTTCCGCTACGACGCGCCAAGCAACCTGCCCCGGGTCCGCACCAACATCCGCAAGTACCTGACAACGGAAGACCTGACTCTGACCAACCTGCAGCTCACCAGCAATCATCAGCTGGGCAAGGACCTGTATGGTTCGGCCTACGCCGGCCTGTTCGAGGCCATGTACGGCGGTGTGGGTGGTGAGATCCTCTACCGCCCCCTCAATGAGCGCTGGGCCGTGGGTGCCGAGCTAAACTGGGTGAAGCAGCGCGATTTCGATCAACGCTTCAGCTTCCGCGACTACAGCAACACCACCGGCCACGCCAGCTTCTATTATCAGTGGGGCGATGAGCACAAGATCACCAGCATGATCAGCGCCGGTCGCTACCTGGCAAAGGACTGGGGCGCCACGGTCTCGGTCGCGCGCGCTTTCGACAATGGCGTCAACATGGGCGCATACGCCACCAAGACCGATGTTTCATCCAAGGACTTTGGCGAAGGCAGTTTCGACAAGGGCATCTTCATCTCGATCCCCTTCGACTTCCTGCTGCCACGCTCAACCCGCGCGCGTGCGACGTTCGCTTGGAATCCGCTGTATCGGGATGGTGGCGCGCGCCTGAGCCGGAGCTACGCGTTGTACCAACTAACTTCGGAGCGAGATCCAGACTTCTTCTATGACAGCATTGAAAAAATCGGCGATTAACTCATCACGGCAGAGCGACGCGATCAATGTGCGCAGTTCAGGACCCGGGACAACCCCCCAGGCGCAGATCTGATTACCATCAAGGCAACCGTCCTGAGGACGCATCGACGCGGCGTGAAATTTGACAAATCAAGCGGCGTTGCTCGAGCCGTCTCGTATTGCCGAATGCAGTAGCTCGCGACAGCCGCTTAGCTTGATCATGGAATGACGAAGCCTGTCATTGTACTCAGCACGGGCCGCTTGACTCCCCAGCAAAAGGTGAACCTGGGCAAGGACCTTTTCCTGATCAAACGAATTCACGTTGTGGACAAACTCGGGGATATCGAGATCTCCAAATGCACCAAAACCCTTTCTTTCGTAGGCAAGGTGCACTACATAGTGACCCGCAGCCAAGGCCATCAATGCCGCATGCAGACGCACGGCCACAACCACGCGCGGCTCTGCAGCACTACCCATCATCTCCGGACGAGGAATCAATCTGCGATAAGTAAGCTCACTCGTCGCCGGTCGGTCATCATTACTCCTCACCGTACTTTGAATATAGCTGTCATAGGTGCCGATCGAATTCGCAAGAGGTAGCAATCCTCCAGGCAAGCGACCATTGACATGGCGTACGGAAAGAACAGGCACATCAGCGACTGCCAGGCTCACTCCACGCTCAGACATACGACCGGCTGCCAGATCTGCAGCGCGAAGAGCATTTGGCAGGCCCATTTCCTTAATACTGCGGTCATCCCGAAGAAAAACCTTCTGCATTCGTCGAAGGACCCCGCGAAGAATCAGCCGAGAACCGAAATGTGCAGGACCAATACTTTGAGGCAGATATACCGCCCTCCTCGGTGCTCGCCAGGCAGCTGCAAGCAACTGGGGACCGTGCACCAACGCAGTCTTCAACGCCTCCTTCATTGATTTTGCCCGGAGATACCCCCCACCAACGGCGACAATCGCATCAAAGCGGTCCATTGACCAAAGAGCATGAAGATACTCACTCGGATAGCCGAAGCGACCCGGCTTCGATCTAACGAAGCGAACACCAGGAATCGACTCGAAGGACTCGGGGTAACTCGCCAAGACCACTGCCTCGATCGCTTCATCGTCGAATGCAGCTCTAACCGCCTTGAGAGTTTCAGCTACAAGCAGGCCATCACCCAGGTTTTCGGCACTGTAAGCGTGCAGGATCAGGACACTCTTCATTTAATCAACTCCCTATAGATATCCATATGCGCTGCAACGCTTGCGTCCCAGCTGAAGCGTGATGCCCAGCCGACACCATCCTTCGCACATCGTTTCAATTGGTCTCCATTTGAAAGTGCCTCTGTCAATCCTTGAAGTATACAATCCCGCCCGAGAGTATCATCGGGCAGTTTCAAGCTTGGCCCACCAACTTCTTTCAGCGATCCACGTTCAGACGTGAGCACGGCTGTACCGCTCGCCATTGCCTCAAGAACAGGAAACCCAAAACCCTCGTAAAGACTTGGAAACACGAATAGCTGCGCACGCTGCATAAGAGCGATCTTGTCTTCTTCACTGACAAACCCCACGTGAATTACATTCTTCGCGGCGCCTATCTGCTTCATCAATGTATCGAAGTTCCACGCAGGCTTTCCCGCGACAACCAGAGGCAACCCCAACTTTTTGAACTCGGCAGACTCAACCGCCTCCAGAAGCGGCTGGAGATTCTTTCTGGGCTCTATGTTCCCAACGTACAAAATGAACTCCGCCGGAATCATTGCTTGCAGGGAGTCAGAAAGATCTCGCGGACTAGAAAACTTGGCCACATCAATACCATGCGGAATCACCGAAATGCGATCCCGCTCGATTCCGAAGACTTCGCTTACATCATCCGCACTCGACCTCGACACTGTAATAACCCTATTCGTACTCGAGATCGCACGCTTCACGCGCGCACGCCAGACGGCTTCTTGGCGAGCAGTCCTTGCAGTTGATATCCAGCGACTGGCAACCCCATGTACCGTAACGACTGACGGAATACGGCTCACTTTGAATAGAGGCCCGGTATCGGCCGAATAGTGAATGACTGCCCCAACCCGCGCCAGAATTAATGGAGCAAGGGATTCCTTTGCCATTGTGAGGACGGGACTTTTAGAGTACGGAAGTACTCCAACCTCAACGCCTTGTAAAGTCAAACCTTCCGCGACTTTTCGGGTGTAGGTGGTATTCCCGCCTACGTGGCGCTCCAGAATGCGTCCCGGGAAGTAAACTTTCATTCGACCAGACTCCTATATGTATTAAGCAGAACCTTCCTCTGTTCCGCCCTGTTCATTCGCGCCAGCAACTCTGAGTTGGCACGCCTCAACCCCGCAATCTGTGCGGGATCCTCCGCGAGCCCCAGCAATAGTTGTACAGCGTCGCCAGTCCGATCCACCGCTAAAAACTGATCATCCTCAAAAGCGGGTATCTTGCGAACAATGATTGCGCAGCCGAGCGCAGCTGCATCCAGCACACTCAAGGGATAGCCCTCGTAGGCCGCACTATGAAGATATACTGAAGATGATTTCAACTCATCAAAAAGTCGGTCGGGTCCCAGCCAACCCGTAACACGAACACCAAGGCCCTCCAGTCGCCGCCGGTAATCCAGATCCCCGTCTCCGATCCAGACAAACTTGAACCGCTGATCGTTCCGCAACGCATCAGCAACTTCGGCAAAGAACAACGGATCCTTCTGGCGCGCAAGCCTACCAACCATAGAAACGGTAAACGGTATGGAATCCGTTCGCTCAGTTGGAGCGTGCAGTGAATCAGCAATCGTCGGTACATTCGGAAGATTGACGAGCTGCCCCTTCAAGCCGGCAGATTTAGCGAGGCGAACTTCATGATTGGTCAATGTTAGAACAACCTTGGAAGATCTGCTCAGAATACGCTCGGCAACCCTAAATACTGCCTTCGAAGCTCGGCCACGGTAGGGGTCGTCAAAAACGAAACAATGGGGTTGATATACAACCGGCGCCGGCATTGGAATAATTCGGGCAAACATTCCTGCCCAGCTCGAATGCGCGTGAATGACGTCTGGCATGTACTTCCGAGCAACCCTCGAAAGCTGAATCACTTTCGCGCACTTCCCTCCACGCAATTGTTCAGCCCCTGCAAAGCCAGAGCTAGCCGTAGGAGACTCCTCGCCGTCGAAAGCAAGAAAATGCTCATGCTCGGGGAGTAAGCCCGCAATCGACTCAATAGCCCGACTTACACCACCCGCGTAGCAATCAGCGACGTGAAGAACTCTCATCGCGCCCCTCCACTCAGCGCCACGATGTAGTTACGCACTTTGGGCCAATAGGCAAAAATGGAGAGTGCAGCAAACAGACCGGCGATGAAGTATGCCGCATAGCCAAGTCGATTTGAGAGAATCAAGTTGCCAAACATGAGGAAGAATAAAATAGCCGCGAGAATCTGAATATCAATAACTCTAAGAATCGCCTGCGGAATCTGTCCAAGCAACCTCGGCCCCGCGAGAGCAAGAAGGAGGACCGAGCCAAGCATCGCCAGCATATTTTTTATAGAGACCTCGCTACTAGCTACTCCACCGCCGCCACCATTGTAGAAGCCAACTTTAGTTTGAATGTTCTCCGCAAATATACCTGCATATCCGACCAGGGAGCCACTTGCCTCAACAACCTGTGACCCCAGGCTGAATCCCGTCAACATAGTTACAGGTGCCAGCAATAGTACAGCCATAAGCAGCTTTCGTCGGACTAAGAGACCGGGCTTCAAATACAGAAATGGCAACCAGAGAATGGATGTGATCTGACTAAAGAGCATTGCGACCGCAAAGAGTGCACGAGCGAGACGTGATCTTGATGTTGCCGCCAGAATGAAGAATTCCAGAGCAAAGGACTGCCGAAGCAGAAACGTGGTGATATCATGAAAGGACGGAATAAGAAATGAAACGAGCAGAATACAGGCAGGCACACGCCTAGAACGGGTCAATCCATAAAGCCGGTAGATAACCCAAAGCCACGATATACTCTTCAGGAAAACGAACTGAAAATAATTAAACCCAAGCTTCGACGACAAGTACATCAAAAGCGCGGAAACCACCTCCACACCAAAGGGCAGGTTGCTAAGCGAAATCGCATCATAACGCTCTCGATACATAATATTATCAAGCAGCATCGGCGTATTTTCCGCCGCCACCCATGAGACTCCAATGTACAGTGGCAGATAAAGAAGGAATAGCAGAAACCCCTCCCTAGCCGTGAATCTATACGGAATCTTCATTTTTCTATCCATCTCCTTACCAGCAGCCCACAACGTCGCGCCCAACCTCGCAGGTAGCGAACTGGATCTAGGAGCGGATTGTTCTCTGAGAAGTTCTGCCGCTCGCCCTCAATTGCACTTTCGAGCACCCTGTAGTCCTCAAGGACAACCAGTGGGTGGCAGTGCCTGACGAGCATGCCTTTGCTACTGAACATAGCCCAGTCATCAGCGGCCCCATCGATCGATGTGGTCGCCGCCCTCAGCCGCTGTGCGCCCTGGCGTGAGATCAGATAGGCTACCGCACCGCATGGCCATTGACGGAATGGCCTGCCAGTAAACGCACCGCTATTCAGACGACAATCGCGGGAGATTGGATTAAAAATTCCAATCCGAAACCGATCGCTCTGAGGGATCTTCGAGTAACCAATTACGACAATATCCGCGTCTTCTGCACCGCTACGCATCCGATCGGCGAGTTCCGCAACCACTGGAACGAACTCATCCATCAGATTCGCGTCATCTTCAAGCACAAGGGCCACATCATGCTCGGCAGCCAGCCCCGCGATCGCTCGATGACTCATTGCGCAACAGTATTCACCTGGAGTGAGCCTGCCGCGCCCCCCGATGAGTTCTCCCAGATCCGCGGGAGTGAGTGCATCGAATATTTGATAGGAAACCACACCATCCAGCCTCTCCCGGATGGATTTGCGCCGATCAATAGCACTCTTCAGGGAAAGCACATAAGTAGGCAGATTCGTGATCATTTGTTTATGCGCCTCCATGCACCAACTCTCGAGCTCATGACTACTAAAGTCACGAGCCCGATGAACTCACCCGCACCAACTGCCAGCATCGCCCCCCTATACCCATAGATCCCTGGCAGAACCGAAAGCAGCGCGAGGCAGATCACCGCAACCATCAAATTCGCTCGCAACGAATTACGCTCAAGGGAAAGAGGAACATTCACCTGGGTAGCAATGAAAACAGAACAAGAAATGAACCCCGCACTGGCTGCTACCAACAGCACATCAACCAGAGTGAACGCACCGGCAGCAGCGGAAAGAAGATTTAGAACTCCCGCCCCAAACATGATTCCAATCCCACCCATCACAGCCATGATGACCAAGAACCCGAGCAGACTTCGGCGGAACTGCTCGCCAGAAGACCCCCTAAGGACGGATCGAATTCCATTAGGAGTTTGATATCGACAGTACGCATTGGTAACTGCGCAAGCCATGTAGACGACCTGCTTGAGGATATTAAGCTTCGCAACGGCAACTTCACCAAGAGCGGCCTTGACGATCACCTGATCCAACTGCTGATAAGACGCTGCAACACTTCCACTCATAAGCAAGTGCCTAGCCTGGACGATCTGATTCCATGCGCCGGTAAGCCACACCTGCTCCGCCATCCAGCTTTGCTGACGACGCCACGCGATTACGAAGCCCATCACATTCGAAGCGATGAGAATCCCAGCCATGATGATGGCAAATCGACTAATCGCACCCTCTCCGATTACGAGAAGGTAGATCATCGCCAGGCCCACTCCCCGCACAACCGTATTACGAATCAAGATGGATCTATAGTCGTGCACCGCATAGAAGTACCAATCAACGTTCAAGCAAGAGCTTGCGAGCGCCAATGACAGCGGCCACGCCCCGACGATACGCCCTGTCGACATAACAAGCAGTAGAGCGCAATAGACCACCAGAGCACCGCAGACAAGTATCAACTGAGCCGCAAGGAGAGAGCGAAATACTGAGCGGACCCCTCCAGTCTCCTGAGCATGCACATAGGCGCGGCCGGCAAATGCCGAGAATGCAGTTATGGAAACAGTGAGCGAAACAGTGTAGGCAAGGAATGCACCCAGGTAAGACCCATAATCAGCCAGCGATGTCCGGCTGATTGCCAGTGGCAGTGCAACCAAGGGGAACGCCGCGACCACGAGATTGTAGAGCAGCGAATAGACAGCCTTTTTCATGCCGCCGCCATCTCATCGCTCCCGTACCAGGAATAGCTGGCCTGATGACATCGCACAAAACCGAGGGACGGATGTATCAACACCAATCAATTGCTCGACTTGTACTCGTAGTACCCGTAGCTGTAATAGCCCGTAGCGCGACGCTGTACCGCGTTGAAGATCGCACCCTTGATGCGCACGTTGTTCTGTTCAAAGCGGCGCTTGGCGAGCGCCAGCTCCTTCGCCTGGTTGAGGCCAAAGCGCGCCACCATCAGGCAGGTACCGGCGTGATGGGCAATGATCGCAGCATCGGTAACGGCCAGGATCGGCGGCGTATCCACAATGACCAGGTCGTACTGCGGTGCCAGCTCTTCCAGCAACGCGGTGAAGTTGGCGTGCATCAGCAGTTCCGACGGATTCGGCGGAACGTCGCCACGCGCGATGAAGCTCAGATTGTCCAAGCCCGGAAGGCTTCGCACCACCTGAGAACGATCAACCTTGCCCACCAGAAGGTCAGACAGGCCCGGGGTCTGCGCTGCACCCAACGCTTTGTGCAGGGTTCCCTTGCGCATGTCGGCGTCGATGATCAGCACGCGCTGCCCGGCCTGCGCGATCACCGCCGCGAGGTTGGAGGACACGAATGTCTTGCCGGCGTTGGGGCTCGCGCCAGAGATCAGCACGATGTTGTTCTTTGCTTCCAGGCGCGCGAAATGCAGGCTGGTACGCAGGCTTCGAACCGCCTCGATCGCAAGGTCAGCCGGATCCTTGACTGCCAACAGATGAAGCTTGCCGTCGGCGCGGAACTTACCGCGCACCGAATCGGTCTGCTGCTGCGAGCTCACCGGAATCGAGGCATAGACCGGCAGGCCAAGCTCTTCGATCTGCGAGGGATCTTCCACGCCGCGATTGAGCAGCTGCTTCAGCAGCACCAGCGCCACCGACAGGAACGCGCCCAGAACGGTACCGATCAGCACCACCACGGCCTTGCGCGGCTTGACCGGCGTAGTGGCATCGACTTCGGCAGCATCGACGATGCGCACATTGCCAACGGTGCCAGCACGGGCCACGTCCAGCTGCTGCGCCTGATTCAGCATGCCGGTATACATCTCATTGCTGACCTGCAGGTCGCGGGTCAGGCGCAGCAACTCCTGCTGCGCTTCCGGAAGCTGCTTGACCTGCCCCTGGAAGTTGCTCTTGCGTCCCTCAAGCTCGCCGATCTGGCGCATCAGCGCCTGGTAGGCCGGATGGTCGCGGGTGAACTTGCGGTCCATCTCCGCCTGCTGCAGGCGAAGCTGCTGGATGCTGGTTTCCACGGCCACCTCCTGATCCAGCAGACCCTTGGTCTGCAGGGTCAGATCCACGGAGTTGGCACGTGTCTGGTAGGCACTCAGCGCCTTCTGCGCAGCATCCACCTGATTGCGGACATTCGGCAACTGCTCCTTGACGAAGGTCAGCTGCGCAGAGGCCTCAGCCGAATTACGTTCGACATTCTGGCGGACGTAAGCCTGCGCCACCTGCTGCAGAAAGTTCTGCGCCAGGACCGGGTCGGCACTCTCATAGGCCAAGGTGAGGATGCCAGAGTCCTTGCCGGACTCGCTCACGGCAATGTCCTTCTGCAGATCATTGATGACCGTCAGATGGCGCTGGCGTGACACTTCGAAGCGCATGCCTGGATGCGCTCGCATCTCGGCAACCTGCGCGGTCACCCCCTTTCCGGTGGCGACCTTGCCAACCTGCCCCTTCAACAGCAGATTGTCCTCTTCGTCGAACAGTTCATAGCCGCTGTTCTCGCCGACGACCAGAGTCATCGGTCGTGCAAGCAACGCGCGCGGCACATCCAGCTGGAAGATCTCCAACTTCTCGCCGCCCCAGCCGAAACGGCTCATGCCAAAGCGCACGTCAGCCAAGGCGTCCGGATCGGCACGCTCCGCCTTGCGGGCAAAATAGCCGCCCAGCAGCGGGAATCGATTGGGTTCGATGGCGATATCCAGCTTCAGCGCGTCGACCGCACTGCCCACCACTGCACGTGAGGTGATCAATGCGATCTCGGTGGTTGCTTCTGCAGACCCCGTCCCCATGCCCAGCGACTGGCTGATATCGGACAGCCCCGGCAACGAAGGCACCTTCGATTCAACCTGGACGATTGCATCCGCACGATAGATCGGCGTGGCCAGCAACGCGTAGGCCACCGCAACCACGAAGAACAGCCCGGTAATGCCGACGATCCACCACTTGTAGTCGATCAAGGTTCCAAGCAGCTGGCGCAGATCGATCTCGTCGCTGTCTTCCGGTGTGGATGTACGGGCTTCAGTGGTCATGAATTAGGGATCTTCAATGCGGGAAAAGAGTTGCAGGACAGGACTTCGCAGCGGACTTCAGAGGTGCCGCGCCCAGCTCTCCACGCCCTCGGCCATCAACTTGTAAACATGCTCGAATGCCGGGCGTTGCTGGCGATAAGGATCGGGAATCTCCCGTTCCTGCTGCCATTTGCCAAGCAGGAAGGTCTTTCCGGACGCCTGGGGCGCGATCTCGGCGATGCGGCGCACGTGCTTGCGCTCCATGGTCAGCACCAGATCAGCAGCCCCCAGGATGGCGTCATCAATCTGGCGAGCGCGATGAGCCAAGCCATCCATGCCCTGCTCGACCAGCAACTCCTGCGCCGTAGCATCAATGCCATGTCCAACCAGCGCACCGAGACCAGCGGAGGACACCTGGATGCCCTTCCCCTCGACGGCCTGCCGCAGCATCACTTCTGCGGAGGGACTGCGGCAAATGTTGCCGACACATACAAATAGAACGTTCTTGAACACTGACCCGGATCCTGTGGCATTCCTTGCAGCACACCCGCCTAGCAATACAAAGGGCGGCGGCAGCCGCTCAGGATACCTTACAAATTCGTTACCAGCGATGAAATCGCCAGCAAATTCGTGGAATTACGTCTCACTTCCAACCTAAGAAGCTCAGTACGCTGACTTCTGTCCCAGCACCTTCAATGCCGTCAACACAATGATGCGAGCATCCAGCGTTGGGCTCCAACGCCTGATGTAGTCGATGTCGTATTGCACGCGCTTTTTCATCGAACGCAGCTCCGGCGTCTCGCCACGCAGGCCGTGTACCTGCGCCCAGCCGGTGATCCCGGGCTTGACATAATGACGATGCATGTACCGTTCGATCACCCGCTCGTAGTGGTTGTTGTGCTGGATCGCATGCGGTCTGGGCCCCACCACCGACATGTTTCCACCCAGCACATTGAAGAACTGCGGCAGTTCATCCAGGCTACTCCGTCGCAGGAAGGCACCAAACCGCGTCACACGCGGATCCCCACGCGTCGCCTGGGTAATCTGGCCCACGTCTTCAGCATGCACGCGCATGGAGCGGAACTTAAGCATCCAGAATTCCTTGCCACCCAACCCGTGACGCTTCTGGCGGAACAATACCGGCCCCGGCGAACTCAACTTCACGCCGATAGCCAATAGAACAAACAGCGGCGCCAACAGGATCACCGCCAGTCCCGCCACAACGATGTCCTCGATCCGCTTGAACAGGCGGAAGCGATGATCCGACAAGCCCTGGCGCACGCCGATCATCGGCACATCGCCCACCTGATGCACGCCAGGATTGAGCGCCCCCAGGCCAGTAGTGTCCGGAATCAGGCGCACCGGCACAGGAAAGCGCTCGATCTGCTTGAGCATGTCCTTGATCGCGGCCGCATGCCCCATCGGCATCGAAACCCAGACCTGGTCGAATTCGCCCCGGTGCTGATCCATGTACTGCGGAACTTCGGTCAGCTCGCCCAGCCGACAGGGCGCATCGCCACCGCGCCGGGTGGCAATATCACCCGCACTGGCGAAGTAGCCAACGACCTCCTTGCCAAGCTCCGGCTTGCCACGCAGAAGGCGATGCAGCTTCAGCGCTGGCGCACGCAGCCCGACCAGCAGGATGCGCTCACGATCCATCCCGCGCGAACGCAGGCGGTGAAGCTGCACCCTCAGCAGTACACGCAACAGGGTCATCGCAGCCAGCCCGAACGCGTACCACCCCACCAGCCAGCTGGAGGGAACCGCGTCGGCCACCCCGACGATTACCACATAGATCGAGAACAGAGCGA
The DNA here is from genome assembly GCF_029845105.1 of Stenotrophomonas sp. GD03654. Lineage (NCBI taxonomy): Bacteria > Pseudomonadati > Pseudomonadota > Gammaproteobacteria > Lysobacterales > Lysobacteraceae > Stenotrophomonas > Stenotrophomonas sp. GD03654. The sequence goes on from NZ_JAOCLC010000001.1 coordinate 38,079, forward strand.
AAGTGGACGACCAAGCCAACAGCAGCAGCCAGAGATCTGCCAGGAGGCCTCTGATACGCCAGTTGCGATAGACCGGCGCTACCGAAAAGCAGACGATGGCGCTGAGGATCACCGCCCCGAACACGATTCGCTGGGACGAGTCCGGTGCGCCTGCGCCATAGAGCAGGATGTGAGAAAGCACTGCCATTCCTGGCAGTAGCAACAGATCACCCAGACGCAATCCCAGCTCGAGGGCTGCTCGGGCCTCGACACGACGGCGGCCAGCGCGGGCCCGCTCCGCGGGAAGGTCTTCTACTGATCCATGTAGCAAAAGGACTAAATAACAACGGAAAACTTATTTAAAGCATATAAATCAATTACTTATGCTTGAAATAAGACTTTCGACTTATGTGAGCCTTGTCAATTGATCCTCGAGACTCGCACTGCCTTTAGAGCCTTGCAGATCAGATCAGACACCTCAGCTGGAGAGACACCCAGCGCAGATGCCATTTGGCAGAATTCGAGAACGTCTAGACGACGTGATCCAGACTCTATTGAAGAAATGCGCTGTTGGGGCCACCCCAGATGGGCAGCAAGCTGAGTCTGACTGATGCCCAAGATCTCCCGATGCTCCCGAAGCTTTCCGACCAAACGGAGGTACGGGTTCTGATAGATCGTCTTCGTAGCCATCCGGTCCGCCTCAAGGAGCGGATGGAAATCTATGACCGGGGCACGGCATACATGAAAATCATGTAGACGACATCGTGCCGCCTTGGTAGCATCCGGACTGGTTAATTTGCCGGGGATCGAGTGATCTATGGCCGTAGCCAACAGACCCTCCTTCCTTCGTGGCCCGAGCTCGACTCACTTGTCGTATCGCTTGGTCCTTTCTACACCTGCGCCTGGTGTGCGCTTGAACGCTCCACTTCCGTTAGCGCGCCCGTTTCCTCAGACCCTGCTGTCGCCCAGCAACTCCTGCAATTCCTAAAAAGCGCAGGTGTTGTGACCGGTTCCAGTTCAGGCAACGGAGCCGTTAAGCGCTCTCTCTACGAACCGGTCAGTTGGTCCTACGTCGATGACCTGATTCTTCCTGATGACCTTGATGCAGCGCTCAAGGGGATGCTTGATGCTTGGCGCCCGACGCTTGATAAACACGCAAGACTTTGGATCTGGCGCCAGCTAGCGGATCGAGAGGCAAGCGCCTATCTCACATCATTGCTGCGCCGTCACCGTATCGGAGTGCACCGCGTAGATGAAATCCTGAGAAGTCAGGATGAGGAGTGGACTCGTCTGAGCCTGGGGCGGAAACGATACGTGCTCTGGTCATCTGTAAGGGGAGCAGCGAGCCAGTTCCTTAGTAGCGGTGGCAACGAGGACGCCGCACTAGAAGTGCTTTCCCGAGAGATGCGAAGGAGGACGCGCTGGCTGGTAGTAAAGGCGGCCGCGGGTGAACTTCGAAGAACCGACTATTGCTTCCTTCCTGACACAGGTTGGCGACGACCACTGATGATCGATGTAGCGCTGGAAAGCATACTGAAGATAGGCGATGACTACTGGCTTGCAGCTCCATCCTTGGGCGAAATCTAGTCAAAACAGAGGCCCTCGATTACCCACTTCCCTGGCTCAGCTGAACCAAGAATCACGAGACTTGATAGATGCGTCCAATCATTCTTGCACTGGACCTTGAGGGAACACTTATCTCCAATGCCGTCAGTCAAATACCCCGACCCGGCCTGATGGAGTTCCTAAACTATGCCAGCAGCACCTTCAATCGGATCGTCATGTTCACCTCTGTACCCCAAAAGGTTGTTGCAGAGATTACATCCCTCTTGGTGCTGGAGGGACGCGCTCCCGAATGGTCTCAACATCTCCCATACATCGAATGGGACGGTCCGACGAAGGACCTTCGATTCGTTTCGGCAGAACTTGGCGAGGCACTGTTGCTGGATGATCACGGGGCCTACGTGCATCCCGGCCAACACTTCCTCTGGATTGAAGCCCCTCTCTGCGCTGCACCATATTCTGATGGAGACGAGGGGCTGCAGCTGGTGATCCAGCGTCTTGAGGAGCGCCTCAATCCAGGCAGCACAAAGCCCAAGGCGCGGCCTTAGTGGATGGAGTGTGCCGTGGATGCAATCTTCGGACGCCGCAGTGAGACACCGCCAGCCCCCAATACTCGAGGATTCTGTGCACAGAACTAGCTTGTCTCATCCGTTGCAGATTGCGGGACTTTCCGTCGGTGCCAACGGAGGAACCATAGGCGTTACCTTTGCCCCCGGTAAGCATCAGAAAGTTGCAATGACGGGCTCGTGGTGTAGAGATCTCGAGCTCGATCTAGCGTCCGTCTCAGCTTGGGGATGTCGCCATCTGCTTTCCTTGATTGAACCGTGGGAGTTCGACGATCTCGGGATAGGGTCGCTACCCGAACGCGCGCGCGCTCATGGCCTGCACTGGCATGGTCTTCCGATTCGTGATGGAGAAGCGCCGGATCCTCAGTTCTTGGACGAGTGGACACGACTAGGCCCCGTCCTCACTGACGATTTGCTCCGCGGTGACAAAGTAGTCGTTCATTGCAAAGGAGGGCTTGGCAGAGCGGGCACCGTGGCTTCGATGCTACTGCTCGAGAGCAGATCATGCCTAAGCGCTGAAGAAGCTATGGCCAGAGTTCGGAGTGCTCGTCCCGGAGCCGTGGAAACGGCGGAGCAAGAGCGCTTCCTTCTTCACTGGGCTTCTCGGATGCTCTAGAACCGTGTGCGCTGAAGCATCCGTTCTGAACTCTTGACACGGCACTAATCACGTCCAGACCTGTGAACCTCCCAGTGCCGGATCAGCTTCGCCCCGGTGCTCATCGGTGAATCTGAGAACCCGCGGGGAGGTCAGCAATCAGAGGTTTGAGGGGATCTCCCCACGGCAGGCGTATAAGTAGGGAAGGATGAGGAGATCTCCACATGAATGATCTAGACGATTGGCTGTCCAGAGCCTCGGCAGCTACAAGGCCAGACGGCCATGATCGGGCCACCGATAGCCTGGTCCGACGCCTGTCCCAGGAAGCTTCCCCTTCGCAATGGGCCGGTAAGCGAGAGTTCCGCCGGGCACTCGCATGCGCGGCGCTCGCGGCGGTGCTTACCTGCGGAGGAGTAGGCTCCGCCTTCTTTGTCACCCAGGCACCCTCGCGCCCGACATGGGTCGCGGCCCCAGCTTCCATGTCCCCATACGCTCTACTGGTGGAACGCTGATGGCAATCGGACCCCTCATGAGGCTGCCGCTGGCAACAATCGCTGGCGCCATCATTGGCGTAGTGTGCGCGCTGGCTATCGGCTGGATCTGGCACTCGCTCAATCCTGGGCACAGCGATCTCCATGAACGCCTTCACGCCGTGGTGCCTCTGGACGACTCGGAGAAGCAGATCCTCCAGGCCAAGGAACAGCTGTTCGCAACAAGGCGAGGTGAGATCGAAGCGCGCCTGCGGATTGCCAACCGCCAGCTGGCGGACGCCATCGCGGCTGACCCCAAATGGAACCCCCAGGTGGAACGTGCAAGTCGTGAGGTGGAGCGGGCTGCGGGCGATCTCCAGCGCATCACGCTCGAGCATGTGTTCGAGATGCGCGAGGGCTTGAAACCCGAGCACCGGCCGGCCTACGACAAGGCACTCCTTGAAGCACTTCGCACCGACTCTCCCTGAGCCCCACAAACGTTGTGACCATCGAGGACGACAACAACTGGGCAGTTGAAGCTGCGGCGGGTGATGCTGAGGCCTTCGCTCGCCTGGTCCGCCGTCACTCGCCAGCAATCAAGCAGATGGTTCGAGGCATGGGTCTGCCCGAAACCGACGTCGATGATGTCGTGCAGGAGACATTCGTTGCCGCTTGGCGAGGCCTGTCAGAGTACGATCCGACGCGCTCGGTACTTCCTTGGCTGATGCGTATTGGAATCAACAAGGTTCGTGATACGCAACGGTTTCGACGCGTCCGCCACTTCCTGTTTCGGGCCAAGCCTTTGGATGATGAGGAAGGACGCGCCCTGCATTCCGAGCAGGCCGGGCCAGAGCAGGTTGCCGGTTCTCAGCTTGAGCTCGCAGAAGTAAGAAGGGTTCTCAACACGATCGACCCGAGCCTGCGTGAAGCTCTGGTTCTGACTGCCTTCGTCGGCCTTTCCCAGGTTGAAGCAGCTTCCGCCCTGGGTATCAGTCTCAAAACGATAGAGGGTCGCGTCCTGAGAGCGCGGGCCAAACTGACAGATGCACTGAGCCGCGGGAAATAAATTTTCGCCGGATTCGAGGGGAAGGCCGCGCAGGCCGCGTAGTGCAGAAAGACGGCCGAGATTGCGGCCCCACTGCACCGGATCCTCATGAAACCATCATTGCTTGCCCTGACGGTGATGCTGGCCCTGACCAGTATCTCTGCGGCCTATGCCTCGGACGCCCCGAACTTCAGCGCGTTGCTCGAGCAGAGCAGGGCCCAATCCCCCTTCCTTCAGGAAAAGGGGTTCGACACAGCTGCCGCTGCGGGCGAAGCCCGCCAAGCGCGAGCGCTACGTAACCCCACCATTGATGCCCTCGCAGAGAATCTCAACGCTCCCCCCAGCAATGGCGCGAGCCAGCGGCAGACGACCTACACCATCAGCCAGCCACTCGAGATCTTTGGCCAACGTGGGGCTCGAATCCAGGCGGGAGAGAAAGGGCTGCAGGCGGCCGAAGCTCGCCAGCACCAGGCGCAAGTCGAATTCGCCGCAGCCTTGGCTGTTGCCTACGCGTCTTCCGAAGCTGGGCTGATACGGCGCGACATTGCTGCCGAAGATGTTGATCGCGCCAGAGGCGACCTGAAGGCAGCTCAGGCGCTGGTTGACGCAGGAAAGGAGGCCAGCCTGCGCGTAGCACAAGCCCAGGCAGGCTTGAGCTCAGCAGAAGCGATTGCCGCCTCAAGAGAGGCAGAGGCGGCTGCAGCTCTCGAGCAACTGTCAGTACTGGCGGGAAGAGCGGAACCCTACTCAGGCACGTCCGAGTCACTCCTGGTGCGCGAGTGGGTTGCGCCCGCAATTGCGAACGTCGATTCGGCATCTGTCCTGTCTGCGAAGGCAGACGTCGACGCGAGCGATGCGGTTCTGCGCACTGAACGCTTCAAGCGGGCACCGGACCTGAACCTCACCGCAGGCCGTCGCAACTTCGCCGCCGGTGGGGACGCATTGGTCGTCGGCGTGTCTCTGAGCATCCCATTGTTTGACCGGAACAGTGGCGGGATCAGCGCGGCTCGAGCACGGAGCGACGCCGCCCGTGCTCGATTGGATGCCGCACGCCTCCAGAGCCAGGCGGACCGTGCGACTGCGCTTGCGCGTGTTGACGCCGCCAAGCGAGGACTGATCGCTGCCTCCAAGGGAGAGGAAGCAGCCACGGAAGCCTACCGAATGGCGCGCTTGGGATACGAGGCCGGTAGAACCCCACTGGTTGAGCTGCTGCTTAGCCGTCGCACGCTGACGGACGCGAGGCTGAGCGTGGTGGATGCACGACTCGCACGCGTTGCCGCCTACGCATCGCTCGCCGTGGCCAGCGGTCAGATTGCCTTTGGAGACATGTAGATGAAGAGAAGTATTCCGGCTGTTAACACCCTGACGATGATCGGCGTGGCTACCTTGGCGCTTGGCGCAGGATTTGGCATTGCACGCTTATCCGCCCCTTCAGAGACGGTGGTCGACCCCGCGAAAGACGAAGCCAGCGCCAGTGCGCCGGCGGAGGCGGCTCAGGAAGTCGCGATTCCCAAGGAGTATGTTGCCGCTGCGGGGATCTCGGTGGAGCCCGTCACTTCCGCTCAGGTAGCGGCGAACATCACCGCATCGGGTTCGGTCGTGGCAATCCCCGGTGGTGAGGCCGTCGTGGTGGCACGTGCGGCCGGTAACGTCACCGATGTCATCCGGCAGGTGGGCGACAAGGTGAAGAAGGGCGAAGTGCTGGCACGCGTAGCCAGCCCTGATGGGGCCCGTATTGCGGCTGACCTTCGTGTGGCCAGCGCCAGCCTCTCCCTCGCCGAAAAGAACGTCAAGCGCGATGAGTCGTTGCTCGCACAGGGCGTGTTGGCACGACAAGAGGCCGAGGCGAGTCGCGCCGCTTATCTCACAGCGCAAGCAGAAGCACAACGCGCTGCCCTGGTGGCACGCACCGCCAATGTGGATGGAGGAGGTAGCGTCAACGTCATCAGCCCTATCGATGGAACCATCAGCAGCTCGCAAGTGACTCTGGGCGCTTTCGTCGAGCCGCAGGCCTCCCTCTATAGGGTCACAGGTTCCAATGGCGTGGAGATTCAGGCCTCCGTTCGTGCGGGTGACACCGGTCGGATCAAGGCCGGCGACAGCGCGTCCATTACCCGCTCCGACGGAAGCGTCACCTCAGGCAAGGTCCGTTCAGTTGCTGCCGCCGTAGGTGGGCTGACAAGGGCTGCCACAGTCGTAATCACCCCGAGCGCAGAGGCGAACGGATTGGTTGTGGGTGACGGTGTGCAGGTCCGGCTGGTCACCGCTTCCGGATCGGGTGAGGGGCTGTCTGTCTCGGAAGAGGCGGTCCAGAACATCGACGGAAAAGACGTCCTCTTCGTCAGAACCAGTAAGGGGTTCACTGCACAGCCGGTCTTCATTGGCCTCCGTAGCGGTGGTATGGCGCAGATCCTTTCTGGCGTCACTGCGGGAACCCCGGTTGCTACCCGTAATGCGTTTCTGGTGAAGGCCGAGATGAAAAAGTCGGGCGGAGACGAGTAATGATCGAGCAAGTACTTACGGGTGCCGTACGGCACCGCTGGCTGGTTCTGTTCATCACACTGGTGATTGCGGTGATCGGCGGGTGGCAACTGAACCTGCTACCGATCGACGTGACTCCGGATATCACGAACAAGCAGGTCCAGATCAACACCGTCATCCCGACGCTGAGTCCAGTGGAGGTCGAGAAGCGCGTTACCTACCCGATCGAGACCGCGATGGCAGGACTTCGGGGCGTCGCGAACACCCGGTCGTTCTCGCGCAACGGCTTCAGCCAGGTCACGGTGATCTTCGATGAGAGCGCAGACCTCTACTTCATGCGCCAACAGGTCACCGAGCGACTGACTCAGGCTCGGCCCCAGTTGCCGGAGGGTGCCGAACCGCTGATGGGCCCGGTTTCGACCGGGTTGGGCGAAGTATTCCACTACAGCGTTGAATTCACCCACCCAGATGGCAAAGATGCCCCGCGAAATGATGGTAAGCCTGGCTGGCAAAGCGACGGTTCGTTCCTGACTGATCAGGGGGAACGGCTGACGGACAACATGGCACGTCTGGCCTACTTGCGCACAGTCCAGGACTGGATTGTGCGGCCTCAGCTGCGCACGACGCCGGGCGTAGCAGACGTCGACAGCCTCGGCGGCTACGTCAAGGAGTATGTCGTTGAGCCCAATGCGAGCAAGCTCGCAGAGTACGGGTTCTCCTATACCGACCTAGCCGACGCGTTGCAGGATGCCAACCTGTCGGTCGGAGCAGACTACATCCAGAGGTCGGGCGAGTCCTATCTGGTGCGCGCAGACGCCCGCATCCGCTCCGTGGACGAGATTGCCCGTGCCGTTGTGGGCAATCGCAACGGAGTTCCCGTAACAGTGGGAGACGTCGCACGTGTGGTCGTTGACGGTGAGCTCCGCCGCGGTGCCGCCAGCCGCAATGGCTACGAGACCGTCGTTGGCAGCGCACTCATGCTGGTTGGCGCCAACAGCCGAACTGTGGCGGCCGCAGTGGGTGACAAGCTGCAGGAGATCGGCAAGACCATGCCGCCGGGCGTGAGGATTGTTCCCACGCTGGACCGATCCCAGCTGGTTGTCGCAACGATCAAGACCGTCGCCAAGAACCTGGCCGAAGGCGCTCTTCTAGTCGTGGTCATCCTATTTGCATTGCTCGGAAACTGGCGAGCTGCTGTCATTGCTGCATTGGTGATTCCGTTGTCCCTGCTGATCACCGCGATCGGCATGAACAAGCTCGGGATCTCTGGCAACCTGATGAGTCTGGGTGCGCTCGACTTTGGCCTGATCATCGACGGCGCGGTCATCATCGTCGAGAACGCGCTGCGCCGTTTGGCAGAGCGACAGCATGCACTTGGGCGCCCACTCAATCTATCGGAGCGGCTGCATGAAACGATCGCCTCGTCCAAGGAGATGGTCCGCCCGACCGTGTATGGGCAGGCGGTCATCTTCCTGGTCTTCGTGCCATGCCTGACCTTCCAGGGCGTCGAGGGAAAGATGTTCTCCCCGATGGTAATTACCCTGATGCTGGCGCTGGCCTCTGCATTCGTGCTCTCCCTCACTTTCGTTCCGGCGATGGTGGCGGTCATGCTCAAGGGCCACATTTCCGAGAAAGAAGTACGGGTAGTCGCTGCCACCAAGAGCCGCTATCAGCCGATGCTTCGCAGCGCAATCCGCCAACCCATGCCCTACCTGGCCGGTGGTCTTGGCGTCCTGGTGGCCGGCGTTGTGGCCTTTGGCTTTGTGGGTCGGGAGTTCATGCCCACATTGGATGAGCAGAATCTCAACCTGTCCTCCGTTCGCATCCCGTCCACATCGATCGAGCAGTCCGTCGCCATCGACCTTCCTCTTGAGAAGGCACTGATGACGTTGCCGGAGGTACAGACGGTGTACTCCAAGGCCGGTACCGCAAGCCTGGCCGCAGATCCCATGCCGCCCAACGCGTCCGACAACTACGTGATCCTCAAGCCCAAGGACCAATGGCCGGATGGAGTGAAGACCAAAGAGCAGGTGATCGAGAGGATTCGAGAGAAGACAGCCTTTCTTGTTGGTAACAACTATGACGCCACCCAGCCCATCGAGATGCGCTTCAATGAGCTGATCGGCGGCGTTCGTAGCGACGTTGCAGTCAAGATCTATGGCGAAGACCTGACGGCGCTTGCCGGCAGCGCTGACAAGATTGCGAGCGTCCTCAAGAAGATTCCGGGCGCATCGGATGTCCGTGTGGCGCAAACGGGAGGCTTCCCGACCTTTGACATGGCATTCGACCGGGCCGCGATCGCCCGTTACGGACTGACCGTCAAGGAAGTGGCCGACACAGTGTCTGCTGCGCTGGCAGGTCGCATGGCGGGCCAGATCTTCGAAGGTGATCGGCGCTTCGACGTAGTGGTTCGTCTGCCCCGTGTGGACCGCAGCGATCTCGATGTACTGGGAGCCGTTCCGGTCATGCTGCCGCCAGGCAGTCAGGAAGGCCGTCAGTCTGTTCCGCTTCGTGAATTGGTCAGCTTCCGCTTCACGCAGGGTCTGAACGAAGTCAGCCGCGACAATGGCAAACGTCGAATCTATGTGGAAGCGAATGTGGTCGGGCGTGACCTGGGTAGCTTCGTTGACGACGCCAAGGCGGCTATTGGCCAGCAGGTGCAGTTGCCCACCGGTTCCTGGATCGAATGGGGCGGGCAGTTCCAAAATCTGCAGGCAGCAACGAAGCGACTGGCGATCATTGTGCCTCTCTGCTTCATCCTCATTGCGGCCGTCCTCTACATGGCGATTGGCAACGGTTTGCTGACAGGTACGGTACTGACTGCAGTGCCACTTGCTCTGGCCGGTGGATTCTTCGCATTGGCGTTGAGAGGAATCCCCTTCTCGATCTCAGCCGCTGTGGGCTTCATCGCGGTATCTGGTGTCGCGGTGCTCAACGGCCTGGTTCTGATCTCCGCGATCAAGAAACGCCTGCACGAGGGGCTTCCGCCAGATGAGGCGGTCGAACTGGGTGCAATGGAGCGCGTCAGACCGGTTCTTATGACCGCGCTGGTTGCCTCCCTGGGCTTCGTCCCGATGGCGATTGCAACGGGTACGGGCGCCGAAGTGCAGAAGCCACTGGCTACAGTGGTTATCGGGGGTCTTGCCACGGCAACCGTACTGACGCTGTTCGTGCTGCCTGCGCTGTGCGGGCTGGTACTCCGAAGAACTGCACGCAGGAAGGCCGCGGGCATTGAAGACCCCCTGCCGGTACCCGAAGTCGATTGAGCACAAGCCCCTTCCACGGCTTCACGTCCTGCCCTACGGATCGGATTACGATCCGCAGGGCAGCGGCGCTTTCCACTGTTCCATCTAGAGGTGAGCCATGATCGAGGTCCTACGCTTTCCAACATTCAGGAACCTGTTCGCTGCGCAGGTTATCGCGCTGATCGGCACGGGCTTGGCTACCGTGGCGCTCTCTCTTTTGGCCTATGACCTGGCGGGGGCTGAGGCGGGCGCTGTGCTAGGTACGGCTCTGGCAATCAAGATGATTGTCTACGTGCTGTTGGCCCCTCTGTCCGGAGCGATCGTCCCGGCAAATCTACGCAAACCGGTGCTTATTGCCCTCGACCTGGTGCGGGCGGGCGCGGCGCTTTGTCTGCCGTTCGTCAACCAGATCTGGCAGGTGTACCTGCTCATTGCCTTGCTGCAGTCGGCCTCGGCGTGCTTCACCCCTCTGTTCCAGTCGACGATCCCGGAAATCCTGAAGGAGGAACGCGACTACACCCGAGCACTGTCCCTGTCGCGCCTGGCCTATGACCTGGAGAGCCTGCTGAGTCCCGCGTTGGCCGCTGCTCTGCTGACGCTGATCAGCTTCCACGGCCTGTTCGCTGGTACGTCCGTAGGCTTCGTGATATCCGCCATGCTGGTGTTCTCAACTGCATTCCCCTTCGTTGCTCCTTCCCTGAGAAAGGACGGTCCCTACGCCCGCGCGATTCGAGGAATGCGGATCTACCTGAAGACGCCCAGGCTGAAAGGGTTGCTTGCCCTTAATCTGTGTGCGGCCGCCGGCGGCGCCATGGTGTTCGTGAACACTGTCGTCGTGGTGCGCAACGTTCTCGGCGGAGCAGAGTCACAGGTGGCATGGGCGCTGGCAGCTTTCGGTGGCGGTTCGATGCTGACGGCGCTTGTCCTCCCCAAGGTTCTCGATCGGGTGGCTGACAGGCGTGTGATGCTCTCCGCAGCCCTTGCAATGTGCATTGTACTTGTGACCCTCAGTCTTACCTGGCTGCTCTCGCCCTCCTCCATAGGTTGGCCCATCGTGCTCGCCGGCTGGGCATTGTTGGGGATGAGCTATGCGGGGCTGGTGACTCCTGGCGGCAGATTGCTGCGACGATCAGCGGAATCCACCGATCTGCCATTCCTGTTCGCAGCGCAGTTCTCTCTCTCCCACGTGTGTTGGCTGATTGCCTACCCTCTGGCGGGAACCGTGGGTGCGAAGTTTGGAATGCCAGTGGCGATCATGGCACTGGCAGTAGTCGGCATCGCCGGATTCGTGTTCGCCTGGAGAATCTGGCCCGCCCATGACCCGGACGAGATTTCCCACGGTCACGACGATCTGGCTGCGGACCATCCCCACTGGGCGGAACACGCCTCTTCCAACGGCAAGCATTCACATCGGTATGTCATCGACGACGTGCACCCTCGTTGGCCTGGATGACGGAAACTTGAACAAGGGGCGCGAGAGGGCATTTTCACCGCTCGCGCCCGACGTTGTCATATCGACTTTGCCAGAACAAGCCTCTAGTCTTTGCCCGTGCGATCCCTTCGTCTACCAACCAGCGTGCTGTTGCGCAGCTGCATCTTCATGATGCTGGTGGCGAGTCTGCTCGTGCGACCCGTCCTGAATCATCTGGGTGAGCTGCACGGCTTGCAGCACATCGTGCAGGCTGCGGTGGAACATGGTCACCCCCATGTTGGGGTGAGTGATGCCGCAGACCGTGATCTTGAACACGCGGTTGGATTGCACAGCCTGTTGCACCAGGCCGATCTGACGGCTTCTGTAGGCATCTTGGCCAGCCTTGCTGGACCCGCTCGAGTTGATCTGAGCGATATCCATCCCTGGCACCAGCCAGCGGCAGAGCTTCAGCATCATCGCTCATCCCTGTTCAGGCCTCCTATCGCCTGAGACCCAGGCCTCGTGCTCGCACTGAGCAGAGGCTTGGCAGCGCCCGTCCAGTCAATCCTTACTGGACGTTCGTCGCTGCAAGAAATTATTCATTCGTTCCCCGCCCGGACCCCGCTTACGCGCAGTGATCCGTGTGACGTGCCGTGCGCGCCTTCTGCGCACTCGTAGCACGTTGCGCCGGTTCCCAGTGTCGTAGCGGATAGCTTTGGCGGAGGTCCGCTGACCGCATTCGTAGATCCTCATCATGATCCCCAGTTCTGAATCCGGGACGCTCTCGCGCGTCCTTCTCCAACCCCCACTACTGTCGCACTGGCCGCGAACTCTACTCGCACTGCTTTCCCTGTTCATGCTGCTACTCACAGCTGACGGGGCGTTGGCTCACGCGATCGCCGAAGGCGACAAGGGCTACATCCAGGAAATATCTGGAGTAAATCTGATCGCATTCGCCTATCTGGGCGCGAAACACATGGCCACCGGCTATGACCACATCCTGTTCCTCCTGGGCGTGGTGTTCTTCCTGTACCGGATGAAGCATGTCGCGCTGTATGTGACGCTGTTCGCGATCGGGCACTCCACAACGATGCTGCTGGGTGTGCTGTTCAACGTGGGCATCAACAGCTACCTGATCGACGCAATCATTGGTCTGTCTGTGGTCTACAAGGCCTTGGACAATCTGGGCGCCTACCAGCGTTGGTTCGGCTTCCAGCCAAACACAAAGGTTGCGACGTTGATCTTCGGCCTGTTCCACGGCTTTGGTCTGTCAACCAAGATCATCGAGTACGACATCTCACCCGATGGTCTGTTGCCCAACCTGCTTGCGTTCAACGTCGGCGTGGAGATCGGCCAGATCCTCTCGCTTGGCGCGATTCTGATCGCAATGGGCTACTGGCGCCGCACGCCCAGCTTCTTCAAGCACGCCTACACCGCCAATGCCGCCATGCTCTGCGCCGGATTCATTCTGATCGGCATGCAGCTCACTGGCTACTTCGTTTCCTGACTTTCAAGAGAACTACATCATGTACAACAGTAAGCCCGCCGAAGGCGACCTTCCCACCAGCCGCCAGCTGGGACGCACCACCGCAATTGCCGCCGGCATCGCCATCATCCTCCTGGTTGGAGTGGTGATGCCATCTGAGTACGGAATCGATCCCACTGGTGTTGGTCGGGTACTTGGTCTGAAGGAAATGGGGGAGATCAAGGAACAGCTTGCCGAGGAAGCGGCAGCTGACGCTGCGATGGACGCAAAGGCCGCCGAAGACGAGGCAGCCGCCCTGCTGACGCAGGTGTCCACGCAGAACCGTAAGACCGTTGAAGTTGCTCAGAAGCCTGCCGCGAGTAATGCGGCCACCGCTGCCGAATGGCGGGACGAAGAACAGGTTGTCCTGACGCCGGGCCAGGGCACCGAGATCAAGCTCGTCATGAAGGCGGGCGAGCGCGCCAGCTACCAGTGGTCTGTTGAAGGCGGCGTCGTGAACTTCGACACCCACGGAGACGGCGGCGGTCGAGCGATCAGCTATGAGAAGGGTCGAGGGGAAGCCACCAAGCAGGGGGTGCTCCTGGCTGCCTTCGATGGCAACCACGGATGGTTCTGGCGCAACAGGGGCGAGGAGCCCGTAACGCTTCTGCTCCGCACCGGAGGGGAGTACGAGTTGATCAAGAAGATGTAAACCGCAGCGGTGAGCGGTGGCCGGGTGCGCTTAAGGCCCGGCCACCGCCCTATGTGGGGTATTTCCGATGGGCTGCGCCCAGTTTCGGCCCCTCGACAACCCCAGCCAGCCCCGCTTAAGCTAACCCATATGCGTCTTTCCGCCCGCCACGGCCTTGCCCTCAGGATCAGCTTCTTTGCGCTGATGCTGTTGAGTGTCGTTGCGCGGCCGATGGTGATCCAGCTCAGCGAACTGCACGGATTGGAACATGACATCGCAGCAGCGGTGGATCATGGCCATTCACATGCCGGCGGTGCGGGCGACAATCTGGACCCGGATCACGCCACTGGCGCTCATGCGGTACTGCATCAGGCAGACGCGAGTTTCGCTGGAAGCTTGTTCACGCCCCACGTCTACCTGGCTTCACTACCGCTGGCCGGTGAAGTCCATGCTCTGCGACTTCTGAGGGTGCCTGCAGGGCACCCGGCGTCACCCTTCCGACCTCCGATCGTCTGACGACCCTAGCTGCGCTCTAGCAGCCTGAGCGCGCCTCCCGTGTAGCGGGACGCGGCGCGTCGTTCTGACTTTCTTTCCGGAGGCTTCCGTGAAATTCCGTAGTGTGTGGGCGCTGGCTGTTGCCGGCGCCTGCGGTGTGGCCCTTCCTGGCCACGCCGCCGAAGTGCTGCGCCTGGAGGATGCGGTTGCCCGCGCCCTTGGCACTCACCCAAGCGTGCAGGCAGATGCCGCACAAATAGAGGCGACAAAGAACCGTGCGGCGCGAGAGGGCTTAGCAGCCCCGTTGGTGCTCGGCGGAGAACTGGAGAACGTGGCCGGTAGTGGCAGCGTGCGAGGTATGGACGCTGCCGAGGCAACGTTCCGGGTATCCAAGATTCTGGAACTGGGTGGCAAGCGGGCGGCCCGCCAAGCGCTTGGCGGCGCGGAGGTCGATGCAGCCCAGCGAGAGGCTGATGTGACCCGGGTGGCCATCGCCACACGCACCGCTGGTCGATTCATCGACGTGCTTGCGGCGCAGGAGCATGTCGAGCATGCGGAAGAGCGGATTCGTATGGCCCGCGCGCTCCAGCGAGAGGTGGCCCGCTGGGTCTCTGCGGCACGGAACCCGGACTCAGACCTGAGGGCCGCTGAAATCGCCCTGGCCGATGCAGAGCTCAAGCGTGATCAAGCAGTCCAGCGGTTGGAGGCATCGCGCATGGCGCTTGCGTCTTCCTGGGGCTCTTTCACCGCTGACTTCGACACCGTCGCCGGCGATACAAACATCCTCCCCCCGCTGGATGACTACCAGACGCTGTCCGAACGCCTTCAGAACGCGCCACAGCAACGTGCCTTCGATGCCCAGTCCAGAATTCTTGCCGCGCGCCGCGATGTCGCCGTTTCCAGCGCGAAGCCTGACGTGAGTGTTGGATTTGGACTTCGCCGTCTTGAAGCAACGAAGGACAGTGGCTTGGTCATGTCGATCTCGGTTCCCTTGGGAACCCGGCGTCGATCAGCCTACTCGGTATCCGAAGTCGACTACGAACTGAGTGCGCTCAAGTCACGCCGTGAAGCACAAATGTTGGAGCTCAACCAGGAGCTGTTCGGAGTCTATCAACAGCTGCGCCAAGCGCAGTTGGAGGTCACCTCCGTTCGTGAGCGGCAGCTCCCCAAGGCGGAGCAGGCGATGAATCAGAGCCGTCGTGGCTTCGAGGAGGGTCGATTCTCCTATCTCGCATTGAGCCAGGCGCAGAAGACGCTGTTCGACCTTCGTGAGCGCGAAGTCGAGTCCGCCGCACTCTATCTCCGATTGCTGGTCGAGGCAGATCGCCTCACCGCCTCCGCCCAGGATATCCGCCCATGAATCGTTACGCCCTTCTTATGTTGCTTCCGCTGGCACTGGCCGCCTGTGGCGGTGAAAAGCCGGTTGAGAAAGAAGCCGCAGAGTCCACCGCCGCGGCCGGCGACTACGAGCGCGGCCCCAACCGCGGTCGCATGCTCCGCGATGGTGATTTCGCACTTGAAGTCACCGTCTATGAAACCAACACGCCTCCTCAGTTCCGCCTCTACGCCTATCGAAATGACAAGCCGATCTCACCGAATGAGGTGAAGGCAACAATGCAGTTGAAGCGCCTCGACGGTGAGGTCAATGATTTCACTTTCACCGCCGAAAACGACTATCTCGTGGGGAACGGCGAGGTCGTGGAACCTCATTCTTTCGACGTGAAGGCAGACGCAGTGGTAGGAGGAAAGACACACACCTGGTCCTATCAGTCCTATGAGGGCCGTACCACCATCGAGCCAAGCGCTGCCAAGGATGCGGGTGTGGTGGTGGAAGAGGCTACCGCTGGCACTATCCGCGATACGGTCACGCTGATGGGGAACATCGCGGTCAACACTGGCCGCCAGGCCGCCGTCAAAGCACGATTCCCAGGTATTGTCCGCAGCGTGTCGGTCGAGATGGGCCAACGCGTTTCCGCAGGGCAGACGCTGGCGACGGTTGAAGGCAATGACAGCATGCGCACCTACGCGGTGATTGCTCCCTTCAGCGGCATCGTTCTTGCGCGCAACACCAGTGTTGGTGATGTGGCCGCCGACAACACACTGTTCGACGTTGCCGATCTGTCAGAGGTCTGGGTCGATCTACGAGCTCTGGGCACTGACGCCGAGCGTCTCGCTCCAGGTCAAGCAGTGCGGATCCGTTCCGCCACGGGTGCCTTGGAGACTGAAGGTAGGCTCCAAAGCCTGCTTCCGCTGGCAAGCAGCGGCCAAAGCGTGGTTGCGCGCGTGAGTATCCCCAATGGTGACGGCAAGTGGCGTCCAGGAATGGCTGTCTCGGCCGAGGTCATCATTGCCGAGACACCTGTTCCACTGGCCGTCAAAGAGTCAGGGCTCCAGCGATTTCGCGACTTTACCGTCGTATTTGCGCAGGTGGGCGATACCTATGAGGTGCGCATGCTTGAGCTTGGAAAGCGTGATGGCGAGTGGGCAGAGGTTCTTGGCGGACTGAAGCCCGGAACGCGGTACGTCGCCGAGCAGAGCTATCTGATCCGTGCAGACATCGAGAAGTCTGGCGCCAGCCACGACCACTAAGGATCCATCATGCTAGAGCGAATCATTCGCGCGTCCATCGCGCATAGATGGCTTGTGCTGCTTCTGGTCCTGGCGCTGTCAGGCTTGGGCATCTGGAACTACAGCAAGCTGCCAATCGACGCCGTCCCTGACATCACCAATGTCCAGGTCCAGATCAACACCGAAGCACCGGGCTACTCTCCACTGGAGGCAGAGCAGCGGGTAACGTTCCCCGTCGAGACAGCCTTGGCCGGCTTAGCCAAGCTGGAGTACACGCGGTCCATCTCGCGTTATGGTCTCTC
The DNA here is from genome assembly GCF_029845105.1 of Stenotrophomonas sp. GD03654. Lineage (NCBI taxonomy): Bacteria > Pseudomonadati > Pseudomonadota > Gammaproteobacteria > Lysobacterales > Lysobacteraceae > Stenotrophomonas > Stenotrophomonas sp. GD03654. The sequence continues at coordinate 54,955 of NZ_JAOCLC010000001.1, forward strand.
CCAGGTCACCGTTGTATTCGAAGACGGTACCGACATCTACTTCGCGCGGCAGCAGGTGGCCGAGCGCTTGCAGCAAGCCGCATCCCAGCTCCCAACTGGGCTGAAGCCAACGCTGGGCCCGGTCGCCACCGGTCTCGGTGAGATCTTCATGTACACCGTGGAAGCCGAGAAGGGTGCTGAAGAGACCTGGACGCCGATGGCGCTTCGTACCCTCCAGGATTGGGTGGTACGCCCCCAGATGCGACATCTGAAAGGTGTTACAGAGGTCAACACCGTCGGTGGCTATGTGCGGCAGTTCCACATCACGCCTGACCCGCGCAAGCTTCAGGCGTACGAGCTGACCATGCAGGATGTGATGGAGGCCGTGGCGCGCAGCAATGCGAACGTGGGTGCCGGCTACATTGAAAAGAGTGGTGAACAGTACCTTGTGCGCGTTCCTGGCCAAGTGGCGGACATGGACGGCCTGCGCAAGATCGTGGTCGCCAATCGCGAGGGGCTGCCGCTTCGCGTCGGTGACCTCGCAGACGTTCACGAGGGCACCGAACTGCGAACGGGTGCAGCGACCAAAGATGGCAAGGAAGTGGTACTTGGTACTGCATTCATGCTCATTGGTGAGAACAGCCGCGAAGTCGCTCAGCGAACCGCTGCCAAGCTGAAGGAGATCGACGAGACGCTTCCAGAAGGTGTCCGCGCGCATGCGGTCTATGACCGTACGGAGCTGGTCGACCGCACCATTGAAACCGTCAAGAAGAACCTACTGGAAGGTGCCCTGCTGGTCATTGCGGTGCTGTTCCTTCTGCTCGGAAATCTTCGCGCCGCACTGATCACGGCCGCGGTCATTCCTTTGACCATGCTGCTGACCATCTCCGGCATGGTCCAGAACCGTGTCTCAGCAAATCTGATGAGCTTGGGTGCGCTGGACTTCGGTCTGATCGTCGACGGCGCGGTCATCATTGTTGAGAACTGTCTGCGCCGCTTCGGCGAGCGTCAGCACGCCCTGGGGCGTCTGTTGACCCGGGATGAGCGCTTTGCTTTGGCCGCCAGCGCCAGTGCCGAGGTGATCAAGCCCAGCTTGTTCGGCTTGTTCATCATTGCCGCCGTCTACATCCCGATCTTTGCGCTCTCCGGCGTGGAAGGAAAGATGTTCCACCCGATGGCCCTGACCGTCGTTATCGCGCTGACTGGTGCGATGGCATTGTCCCTCACGTTCGTTCCCGCTGCGGTTGCTCAGTTTGTCACGGGCAAGGTCTCGGAGAAGGAAACCAAGGCTATGCGGGGCGTAACCAAGCTGTATGGCCCGATGCTGGAGCGGGCAGTCAGTGCTCGCAAACTGGTTGTGGGTGGTGCAGCCGTCCTCACCGTACTGGCGGGTCTTCTGGCCAGTCGCATGGGCACTGAGTTCATTCCGAATCTGGACGAAGGTGATATTGCGCTTCACGCGCTGCGCATTCCCGGCACTAGTCTGACGCAAGCCATCGGCATGCAGCGCCAGCTTGAAGCGACCATCAAGAAGTTCCCCGAGGTGGATGAGGTTGTCGCAAAGATCGGCACAGCAGAGGTAGCGACCGACCCCATGCCACCGTCGGTCGCAGACACCTTCATCATGCTCAAGGATCGCGACCAATGGCCTGATCCCCGCAAGCCAAAGGCGCAGCTCATTGCTGAGCTGGAGAAGGCTGTCCGAGCAATTCCCGGCAACAACTACGAGTTCACCCAGCCCGTGCAGATGCGCATGAACGAGCTGATTGCCGGTGTACGCGCCGAGGTGGCGGTGAAGTTGTACGGTGACGACCTGGATCAGCTGGCGCAGATCGGCAGCCAGATCGAGGACGCCGCAGGTTCCATCCCAGGCGCCGCAGACGTGAAGTTAGAGCAGATCAGTGGTCTGCCTCTTATGACCATCACGCCTGACCTGGGTGCTTTGGCCCGCTATGGCGTTTCGATCGACGAGGTCCAGAAGACCATCTCTGTTGCGCTGGGCGGTGAGGCGGTCGGTCAGGTCTTTGAGGGTGATCGTCGCTTCGACATCGTCGTTCGTCTGCCCGAGAACCTGCGTCAGGACACCCGGACGCTCGCATCGCTACCGGTAGCCGTCGCCGTCGGGGCCAGTTCCGGCGAACAGAGAGCGTTCGTTCCGCTGGGGCAGCTGGCTAAAGTTGAAGTTGCGCCAGGCCCAAACCAGGTCAGTCGCGAGAACGGCAAGCGTCGCGTCGTCATCACCAGCAACGTACGTGGTCGCGACCTTGGTTCGTTCGTAGAGGAGCTGCGAGAGAAGGTTGGTCAGGAGGTGCAGTTGCCGGAAGGCTACTGGATTGAGTATGGCGGTACCTTCGAGCAGCTCATCTCTGCCAGCAAGCGGCTGTCCGTGGTCGTGCCGGTCGTCCTGGTGATGATCTTCGGCTTGCTCTTCATGGCGTTCGGCTCGGGCAAGGATGCTGCCATCGTGTTCAGCGGCGTTCCACTTGCGTTGACCGGTGGCGTGGTGGCTCTGTGGATGCGTGACATACCCCTGTCCATTTCTGCAGGCGTGGGGTTCATCGCGCTGTCGGGCGTCGCCGTGCTCAACGGCCTGGTCATGATCAGCTTCATCAAGAGCCTTAGGGAACAGGGCACTCCCCTGCACCAAGCGGTAACCGAAGGTGCACTGACCCGGCTGCGCCCCGTGCTGATGACGGCCCTGGTTGCCAGCCTGGGCTTCCTGCCAATGGCCCTAAACGTTGGGGCTGGCGCGGAAGTTCAGCGCCCGCTGGCGACGGTCGTTATCGGCGGAATCATCTCCTCCACGCTGCTGACCTTGCTGGTGTTGCCGGCGCTCTATCGCCTCATCCACCGTGAAGGGGATGAGCGGAAGGAGGACGCAGCGTGAACCCGTCCATCTCAACCCCTCCCAGGAACATGCAGTTGACCATTTCCAAACGAACCCAAGCGTGGCTCTACCTGCTTGCAGCCATCCTTCTGCCTTGCGTTGCTTGGGCGCATGGCGTCAGTGAAGGCGACCAGGCCTTCCTGGAAGACAGTACCGGCCTGCAGCTCATCGCGTTCACGTACCTCGGCGCCAAGCACATGGTGACTGGATACGACCACCTCCTGTTTCTGTTCGGGGTGATCTTCTTCCTGTACCGGATGCGTGATGTCAGCATCTACGTGACGTTGTTCGCGATCGGCCACAGCACCACCTTGCTGCTAGGTGTCCTGGGCGGATTGCATGTGAATGCGTACCTGGTCGACGCAATCATTGGCCTGTCGGTTGTCTACAAGGCGCTGGACAACATGGGCGCGTTCAAGCGCTGGTTTGGGGTACAGCCCAACACCAAAGCCGCCGTGCTGATCTTTGGCTTCTTCCATGGCTTTGGTCTAGCGACAAAGCTGCAGGATTTCTCGCTCTCACCTGACGGGCTTGTCCCAAACATGCTCGCCTTCAACGTGGGGGTCGAGATCGGACAGCTGCTCGCGCTCGCAGGCATCTTGATCGTGATGGGCTTCTGGCGCCGCTTGCCGTCATTCCATCGACAGGCGTACAGCATCAACACCGCCCTTATGTGCGCCGGCTTCGTGCTTGTTGGCATGCAGCTCACCGGCTACTTCGTTTCCTGAATCTACAGAGGTACTCATGTCCATCACGCTTTCCAATCAGCTGCCCAGCACTCGCAAGCTGCTGAAATCCACCGCCCTGGCCGCTGCCGTTGCAGGGGTGATTCTGCTCACCACCGTGCTTCCCGCGGAGTACGGAATCGACCCTACGGGCGTAGGTAAGGTTCTGGGTCTGGACGCCCTAGCCTCCACTGACCAGGTAGAGGCCGTAGCTCCCCCAGTTCCGGCATCTGCTGGCAGCGCCGAAGCCGTCTCGGCGCTGTTCGAGAAGGCCAAGGTTGCCTTCGGGAGCAATGGCAAGCAGGCCTTCGAACCCGCCGCTGTCTCTCTCGCCAGCACTCCTTTACGGCAGGACTCACTGACGATCGAGCTTGCCCCTGGTAAGGGCCAGGAGGTGAAGGCCCATATGGCTCAGGGCGCTGGGATGGTTTTCAGCTGGAAGGCCACGTCTGATGTTGCCGTGGACATGCACGGCGAGCGTCCCGACGTGAAGGGCCCCTGGACCAGCTACGCCGTTGAAGGCGCCCAGCGTCAGGCCGAGGGAACGTTCATTGCTCCCTTTGAAGGTACCCATGGGTGGTACTGGCAGAACCGCGGCAGCACCCCCGTGATCATCGAGGTGCAAATTACCGGCTACCAAGCCGACCTCTACCAGCCGTGACACCCGGCATAACGCCGAAATCAACCTAGGAGAAGCAACATGAAGAATCGTTTTGCCCTCATCAGCGTCCTTTTCGCTTCCATTGCAGCGTCCGCATCGGCCTTCGCACATGATCCGGCGCTTCATGCCGAGTCGGAAGTGAAGGAGGCGCCTAAGGCAAAGCCTGCTACGTGTGAACAGCTGGCTGACCGGACGAAGTTCAAGGTGGATCTTGCCGATCCTCAGACCAAGGCGCTGAAGGACAGGTGCGACGCTCAGGCGCAGTCGGCTGCGAAGAAGAAGTAATTGATTGCGGCGAATGGTCCGGCTTGGGTGAAGTCGGACCATTCGTCTTTACCCTTGAGCCAAGCGAATAGTGCCAGCGTCGTCCTACAAATAGACCTCGGTTAGACCCTCATTCTTCCAACAGGCTCGCTCTCGAATGCTAGCGTTTGACCGGAGGATTGCGATTAGAGCCGCACTCGGGCTTACATTCTCCAAACCCGAGTGCGGCAAAGTTCATTTGCAATCATCGACGTGATCGAACGTGCTGAACCGAACGCAATCTCCTGACCTGATCAACCCGCCTTAGAAGCGCGCGGTCGCGCCCACAAAGAGCGTGCGTGCGCCGCCGTCGTAATTATTGCCTTCTTCAAGCGTGGAAACATCACCCAAGTTCAGTACGCCGACGCGCAAGGTCAGGTTTTCGTTCACATCGAGAGCGGTGACCAGATCCACCGTGGTGTATGCCTTGGCGAAGGTAGGTCTGGACGAAGACACAAGCTGCTTCCCGATGTGTTGCGCGCTGAGGTTAAGCGACCATGCATCGGACACGCTCCAGTTCAGCGAAGTGTTGGCGGTGATCTTCGGCACCACTAGCAGGCTGGCGCCGGTGGTGCGGTTCTTCGATTCCAACATGCGTGTGGCGTTGGTGGTCCAGCTCAGTCGCTCGTGCAGCGGCACGGTCACACTGGCTTCCACGCCTCGCGTGCGAGCCTTCTGGATGTTCTGCGCCACCGTCCACCAGAAGCCGTTTACGAAGCTAGTGTTCTGGCCTGGGATCTCGCGCAGCGGCACCTGTTCGATCTTGTCGTCGAAGTTGGTCAGGAAGTAGGTGGCCGATGCGGACCAGCCGTTCTGGTCGAAGCCCACGCCAAGCTCATAGTTGGTGCTGGTTTCCGGTTTCAGGTTCGGGTTACCGGCCATGTAGCAGCCGGTCGTGCCGTCGGCGTTGATCAGCCGGCTGTTCCAGCCTTCCGGGGTCAGGCTGCCGCAGCCGCGTCCCAGAGACTGGGTGGCCGCACCAGCGGTGCCCTGCTTAAGATTGGGCGCGCGGAACCCTTTGGAGACACCGCCGCGTACTGTCCATGCGTCTGCCGGGTGCCACACGCCGTAGATGCGCGGGCTCACGTTGTCGTCGTAGTTGTCGGTGTTGTCCCAGCGCACGCCCAGAGTCAGCACGAAGCGCTCGTGCAGGGTGATGTGGTCTTCGGCGAACAAGGCCCATGAGTCCGCTTCACTGGTCGGGCTGATGCGGCTGCTGCCGGTCCAAGTCACAGGTACGGTACCGATGGTGTCGCTGTTTTCCAGCTGCTCGCGCTTCCACTGACCACCCACGTTCAGGCTGTGCTCGAAGCCCCAATGGAAAGCGGTGGTGAAGGCAGTATCGAACACCGTTTCCTTCGAATGGTTGCCCACCGCACTGCCCTTGTCTTGGTAGTCGTTCCGCACAAGGGTGGTCTTGGAGGTGGTGGAGTCGCCGTAACGGCCATCATGGCCCAGCACGTAACCGGTCTGTACCAGCTTGGACAGACCCCAGGCATATACATCACCGCTGCCGGTGTTGCGCTGCACGCCGCGCGACCCTTCTATGGTCAGTGCGTGGTCATCGTTGAGGCGCCAGTGGAACTGCAGGTTGGCATTCTCCGCCTTGCTGCCCGGAGTCTGGCCCTCAAGGCGATCGGACTTGCGGTCGGTCACGTTGGCCCCGATGCGGATCCCCAGGTTGTCGGTCAGTGGGCCGCTGAAAAGGGCACCCATCTGCGTGGTATCACCGCGGGTGGATGAATCGGGCACGCTGTGGTTCAAGGTGACCGAGCCGCCCCAGTGGTCGGAAATCTTGCGGGTAATGATGTTGATCACGCCGCCCATCGCATCCGAACCGTATAGCGACGACATCGGGCCGCGCACCACTTCTATTCGTTCGATCATGTCCGGCGACAGCCAGTTCAGATCCTGCGGACCCAGGTCGTCGCGGTAGTTCACGCCGGAGGAGTTGCCCTGGCGGCGGCCGTCGATCAGGATCAGCGTGTACTGCTCGGGCAGTCCACGCAGGCGGATCTTCGACTGCGCTCCGGACAGTGCATAGCCACCGGTCACTCCAGGGACGGTACTCAGCAGCTGGCCGATGCTGGTGACCGGCTTACGCTCGATCTCCTCGCGGCTGATAACGCTAATGCTGGCTGGCGCATCCCTGATCCACTGCTGGGCACCGGTGGCGGTAACGACCAAGGTGTCCAACTGCTTGACGGAGGAGGCATGCGTCAAAGCTTCAGCGCTGGCATGCGAAGAAAGGGCCAGACCAATAGCAACTGTCAGCGTGGGAAGAGCAAGTCGTGACTTCAGGTATGTGTGCGACATCTCGGGGTAATCCGGTAACGGGCATTATTGCTGGGGAATGGCTGCCTCGCTTGATTCCGGAAAACGCCCATATCGGGTCGAGGGCTGGCTTGCGTCTTGAGGTCAGGTATCAAACTGTGGCCGACCGATGCTGTCTGGGCAGCACCTCAGCTGGACTGGCTCATGCTCCAAGTCGTCCATACGCCGGTCCGCAAGGTCCGCGGTTGCTGCAAGCAATAGACAATCTGCGAGGCTACATCCTGCGCGGCCATGAATTCGCTCAAACGGGGATCGTCGGCCGTGCGACCGTGACCCACGGCAAAAGATGTATGAGTACCTGCGGGGCAGATGGCACTCACGCGAATCCCATCTTTCCTTACTTCTCGGTCCAAGCCGCCCGCAAAAATGAGCTGGGCGGCCTTGGTACCTGCGTAGACGGCTTCGTCCGCCCCACTGCGATGAGCTGCGACGCTCGATACGATCAAAATATCCCCGCCACCAACGCTACGAAGATGAGGGAGGAAAGCACGTACCGTGAGGACCGTTCCGAGATAGTTGATTTCACACATTTCGATGACTTGATCATCGCTTGCGTCAGCGACTCCGCCGTAGTAGCCAACCCCGGCGTTGGCCACTACCGAATGTACGCTTCCAAAGTGATCAATGCCGCAAGATGCGAAGGCACCCACGCTATCCGGATCGCGCACATCCAGACGCATCCAGTAGGCGCGATCAGCGCCGAACTCATCCTGTAGCCGCTTGAAGTCACCTAAACGCCTGGATCCTCCAAGAACGCTTCCACCACTGCGTAAGATCATCTCCGCCGTTGCCAGTCCGATCCCCGAACCGGCGCCAGTAATGGCAACGCAGCGGTTTCTAAGGCTGTAACTTGCTTCTGTCAAGGTCTATCTCCTACGTTCGTTGGCGACCAGGTGTAGTTGAGTCATGAAAGGAGTTGGGGTCGTCTGTGACGCAAGTTAGGGGCGTGCAGCGCCACCTTCGGCCCCATACACCTGGCCGTTCGCATAACTGGCGTCGCTTGCCGCAAGTTGGACGAAGATTGAACCCAGCTCAGCAGGCTGACCTGCGCGTCCTAGCGGCTTGTCCCCCCCGAAGTTCGGAATCTTCTCGGATGCAGTCCCGCCACTGATCTGCAACGGAGTCCAGATAGGACCTGGAGCAACTCCGTTTACCCGAATCCCCTTAGGGCCAAGCTGCTTAGCCATCGAGCGAACGTAGCTAACCTGCGCACTCTTCGTCATCGCATAGTCGACCAGGTAGGGGGACGGATCGTAGCCCTGCTCAGACGTAGTAACGATGATGACGCTTCCAGGCGGAAGAGACACACGCAGTGCCTCTTGGGTCATCCATACCATTGCATTGATGTTGGTAAGGAAGGTGTTCTCGAGGTGTTCGTCGGTAATCTTTAGAATGTCCGGCTCCTGCTGCTGATACGCCGCGTTCAGCACCAAGGTGTCGATCGAGCCCAACGCCGATGCCGCCTTGCGCACAAGATCCAGGCAAAAGTCTTTGCTGCGAATATCACCAGGTAAAGCGTATGCCTGACGGCCGGTTGCGCGTATCAGCGCAATAACTTCACGCGCATCTTCCTCTTCTTCAGGCAAATAGTTGATGGCCACATCGGCACCCTCGCGGGCGTATGCAATGGCAGCGGCCCGACCGATTCCTGAGTCTCCTCCCGTAATCAGTGCCTTGCGGCCTTCAAGGCGCCGATTGCCTCGATAGGTTTTCTCACCGTGGTCCGGCAGCGGACGCATCTTCGACGCAAGCCCCGGCCAAGGCTGTTCTTGGCGCGGGTAGGGTGGCCGAGGATATGCCTGCCGAGGGTCGATCAGGCCGGCTCGCGGGCGGCCCTGACCCTGCGCCTCCGAGAGTACCGCAGCGGGCACAGCACCGAATGCCGAGGAAGCAGCAATTCCGCTGGCGATGGCCACACTGCTTCCCGCAATAAACTGTCTGCGGCCGATGACCGGCGTGGCTTCATCGTCGTGCTCAGGCAAATCACTATTCGAATTTGACATGTTCATCCCAGTTGATTGGTCACTCTGGCCCAAGCAAATTTGAGTACAGCGACCGTGGAGGAGACGCAACTTTACTGCGGCGAACATGCGCAAGTAGCAATTTTATTGCTGAAGTTCTTTCAATTCAGAAATGATCGAAAGCGTCGACGGCGCAGCTTCTTGCCATGCCATCCTCGGCGATAATGGGGAAGCATCTGCACTGCGTTCGATCCATAAATCATGCTTTGTGCGGCGGATCATTGGCACGTTTAGTAATCGATACCCGGGTGAAGTGTCTTGAAAGGTGATCTAGAGAGAATAAGCATTTCAGATCTAGCTGCGTTCATCGAGATCGCTCGGCATGGATCAATGCGCGCCGCCGCCCTCGAACTTGGCTTATCTGCCTCAGCTCTAAGTCACGCCTTAAAGCGGCTGGAAGATCGACTGGGTGTGCGTCTCGTTAATCGTACGACCCGTGCGCTTTCGATCACCGTTGAAGGACGCGAACTGGAACGCTATGCAGCCACTGGCCTAGATACAATTGGAGAGGGTCTAGCCGCGATTCGGGCTCGGAAGCAGTCAGAGATCCAGATGCTCAAGATCTCGCTATCACACGATGCGGCGCGCCTCCTACTCTGGCCAGTGCTGTGGAGCTTTCAGCAACGCTGGCCTAACGTCCATCTTGATCTAGTGATAGAAGAACGCCTGGTGGACTTAGTAGCGGAAGGCTTTGACGGCGGCATTCGATACGGTGACCGAGTGCCAGAGGGGATGGTTGGTCTGGAGCTTACACATCCGCTTAAGTGGGTGGTCGTGGCAGCGCCCAGCTATCTGCAACATGCTGGGAGACCTGAGAATCCAAGCGATCTGCGGCGGCATGTTTGTATTGAGAACAGAATCGGCGACGGCTCAATCTATCGCTGGGAACTTGGCGACGGTGATCGTATGGTCAAGGTAATTCCCAGCGGAATGCTGAGGGTGAGCAGCACCGACTCTCTGCTCGCTGCAACGTTGCAGGGATTGGGGTTGGCATACTGTCTGGAACTCAGAGTGCAGGACGAAATCTCGTCCGGCGCACTTGAAGTTGTGATGCCAGACTGGGCATCAATGGGCGCACCATTCATGCTGTACTACCCCACTCGTCGCCAATCCCTGCCCGGCCTCAAGGGGCTAGCGGAGGTAATTCGGACACAGATGATCGATGCATGCTAAAACATGCTCCAAACTATGGAGTTGGGATCGACATGAATGGTCTGCCAACGTACTCCATCACCAGTTCGATACCGGAGTGCTCTCCAGACTCTCCCTCTGGATCACATATGTAGGTTGCTGTGAGGCAATGAGAGCGCTTCTTGCCACCGGCATCAGACAGAGCCAGTCCGGAGGACTCCGAGAATGGATGCCCTGGACTCGCTAGTTCCATAAGCACCTCGTCCATATGAGTGGGTATCGGAATGCAGTCCCTTCATATGGAAGCGTTCAATTGCCAACCACTGTTGAGGCGCTGAAGTTGCGGTCCTCCGCTGTGGTTGGCTTTAACATTCCTAAACGCGGATGAGACCAAAAACCCTACCTTCAATACTGCCACATCAGCACGAGTTCGAAGCCGAATTTACTGAAGAATGATTGGCACTGCCACGACGAGGCGTTGAGCGGGCTCGGACAGATCTCACCTCTTGGACCATCAGACTGAATCCGCACAAACTTCAAAAGAAGAACTTAATTGGACGCTGCGATTGGCCAATTCCATCTGATTTGAACCTACACTCTGTTCGAGAGCATTCAGAGGGAGTTGCAATGCAGTTCATCGTCGACGGGCCAGACATCCCAGAAGCACTTCTACAGGCACACGAAGAAGGACGAGTAGTCTTCTTCTGCGGCGCCGGAGTCTCCTACCCGTCAGGACTACCTGGTTTCAAAGGACTGGTTGAGCAAATCTATGCGTCGAATGGGACATCATTCACGGACATCGAGCGTGCCGCCTTCGATCATTCAAAGTTCGACGCGACTCTCGATCTACTTGAAAGGCGACTGCCTGGGCAGCGATTGGCGGTTCGGCGCGCCCTAGCGAAATCGTTGAGACCCAAGCTTCGTCGGAAGGGAGCAATTGACACCCAAGCAGCGCTTCTTCGGTTAGCACGAAGCCGGGATGGCGCGTTGCGGTTGGTGACTACCAACTTCGATCGAACCTTCCACGCGGCGGCGAAGCGCATGGGCCAACCATTTCCGGCCTATCCCGCTCCAATGCTGCCGATCCCTAAGAGCAGCCGCTGGGATGGGCTTGTCTTTCTGCATGGCCTGCTTCCGGAGAGTGAGGATGATGCAGCACTCCATCGACTAGTGGCCACCAGTGGTGACTTCGGCTTGGCTTACTTGACCGAACGCTGGGCCGCGCGGTTCGTCAGCGAACTTTTTCGCAACTATGTCGTTTGCTTCATTGGATACAGCATTGACGATCCGGTCCTCCGGTACATGATGGACGCATTAGCAGCAGATCGAATGCTCGGTGAGGTTACCCCGCAGGCGTGGGCGTTCGGAGATTGCGAAGCCGGGAAAGAGCATCTGAAGACTATTGAATGGGAAGCTAAGGGCGTTAGACCTATCCTCTACAGGGTTCAGCCTGCTACCCATGACCACTCTGCGTTGCACGACACAATCAGGACTTGGGCAGATGTCTATCGCGATGGAGTTCAAGGTAAAGAGGCCATTGTTGCGAAGCACGCCATGGCCCAACCTCAGGACAGCACGCTCCAGGACGATTTTGTTGGACGAATGCTGTGGGCTCTTTCAGACAAGTCAGGCCTCCCCGCGAAGCGCTTCGCGGAGTTCAATCCAGTTCCCCCGCTTGAGTGGCTCCTCGAGGCATTTTCCCATGAGCGATTCTTGCAGAGGGATCTAGCCCGCTTTGGCTTCTCCTCGGTTAAGGAGGAGGATGCAGAACTCAGATTCAGCTTGGTTCGTAGGCCTGCGCCTTATGATCACGCTCCTCCTATGACACTGGCGTCTTCTGGAAGTATGGCCAGCCGATGGGATGGATTGATGTTCCAGCTCGCACGCTGGCTTGTGCGTCATCTGGACGATCCACGATTGATCATATGGATTGCAGAGCGTGGCGGGCAGATGGATAGTCGCTGGATCTCTCTAGTCGACTCCGAACTTGAGCGTCTGGCCACACTGGAACGGGATGGCAAAGTCTCGGAGCTGGATCTTATTCGCCTGGACGCCCCAAAGGGTGTGCCCGATCCAAAGATGCGAACTCTTTGGAGAATCGTGCTCGGTGGCCGACTCAAGACCCCACTGTCAGGGGGGCTGCTATATCGTTGGATCAAGCGTCTTAGACGTGAGGGACTGAACACGTCTCTTCGGATGGAACTTCGTAGCCTTCTCAGCCCAAAGATCACACTAAGGCGTCCATTTGTTTGGGACGGCGAAGTGGCCGATGGTGCAGACGAGACAGTGCGAATTAAGCAGTTGGTTGACTGGGACCTTGTGCTTGCGGAGGACAATGTACATGCGGTCCTCCAGGATCAGTCTAAGGGTGAGTGGGAGAAGGCACTCCCGCTCCTGCATTCGGACCTACAGCAACTGCTCTGTGACGCGCTGGGCCTTCTTCGAGATCTAGGAGAGGCAGATGACCTTGTCGATAGATCCTACTGGGACCTTCCATCAATCACGCCCCATTGGCAGAACCGGTCCTTCCGAGACTGGGTTAGCCTGATTGAACTGCTACGCGACGCTTGGTTAGCAGTTCGAGCTACGGATGAGTCGAGATCCACGCTCATGGCTCAGGCATGGTTCGAGATCCCGTATCCCACATTCAAGCGGCTGGCATTGTTTGCGGCCAGCCAGGACAATTGCATCGAGCAGGAGCAGTGGGTCGATTGGCTGCTACTGGATGAGGGGCGGTGGCTGTGGTCGCAGTGCACCGCACGCGAAGTGCTGAGGCTTCTTGTTCTCCAGGGGAGAATTCTAGACAACGCGTCTCAAGCACGCTTGGAGAATGTCATCTTGGCAGGACCTCCCCGCGAGATGTATCGCGATGATCTGGAGTCCGAACGCTGGGATCGCCTGGTTGCTCGCGCAGTATGGATTCGTCTAGCGAAGCTGGAGTCCTCGGGCCTACATCTTGGTGTGTCTGCAGCAAGGCGCCTAGCGGAGATATCCATCGCGCATCCTGAGTTGAGATTGGACCCTAACGAGAAGGACGAATTCTCACACTGGATGAGCGGCACCGGAGATCCGGATTTCGAGGACGGCAGAGAGGTCGATGTCGCCCCTCGCACTCGCAAGGAGCTAGTTGAATGGCTTGAATCGCCGAGGCCTGCCCATAGACCGTTCTATGAGGACACTTGGCGGGATGTCTGCCGTACTCGCTTCTTCCATAGCCTTGCCGCGCTCTGCGACCTCGCTCACCAAGACGTCTGGCCCGCAGTTCGATGGCGCGAGGCGCTTCAGGTTTGGTCGGACGATTCAATGGCAGCCCGCTCCTGGCAGTACGCATCGCCTTTGGTACTGCTAATGCCTGATGAAGTTCTGTCCGAGATCGCACCTGCAGTAGCGTGGTGGATGGAGGCCACTTCAAGAAGCGGCGCGAATCGCGAGAACCTCCTATTGACTCTCGCCGGTCGAGTGCTTGCGCTTCCGATCCCCTTGAGTAGTGGCATGACAAGGAACGGCGAGCCAATCGATAACCCTGTCTCGGAGGCGATTAATCACCCCATTGGGCATGCCACGCGCGCCTTGCTCAATCTATGGTTCAAGAGGGCGCCCAACGATGGAGACCTACTTCCCCCTGAACTTAAGGCGGCATTTTCCGCCATATGCGATGTTGAAGTAGATCGATTCCGCCATGGCAGGGTGTTGCTCGCATCTAGACTCATCGCCCTGTATCGCGTAGACCGGGCGTGGACCGAAGCGACGCTACTACCGCTCTTCGATTGGTCCAACCCTGTCGAAGCGAAAGCAGCCTGGGAAGGATTTCTTTGGTCACCGCGACTGTACCAGCCATTGATGGTGGCATTGAAGTCGCAGTTCCTATTGACGGCCGGTCACTACGCCGACCTTGGTGAACACCGAGGACAGTTCTCTGCTTTCCTAACGCACTCAGCCCTAGGGCAATTGGAAGGCTACTCTCGGGACGACTTTAGATCTGCATTGGGCAAGCTTCCACAGGATGGACTGGAGAAGTCCGCACAATCGCTCTCCCAAGCACTGGAGGCCGCAGGCGATCAACGCGAAGACTTCTGGAGAAATCGAGTCCAACCCTTCTGGCAGGAGATTTGGCCAAAATCGCGCAATCTAGCTACACCCAGCATTGCTGCCTCCTTAGCTCGACTCGCCATCGCGGCCCGGGTTGAGTTCCCTTCCGCATTGAAGGCGGTACGTGACTGGCTTCAGCCGGTAGCGAATTCGGACTACATCGTCCATCTTCTACTAGAATCTGGCCTTTGTAGCCAGTCGCCAACTGAGGCTTTAGATTTGCTGGGTGCCGTTGTTGGATCCCAACAATGGGCGCCTCTAGGACTGAATGAATGCCTAGCTCAAGTAAGGGCCGCCGCTCCCGACCTAGAGCGAAACAACCAGTTTCATCGACTTGAGGAGCTGGTGCGAACGCGCTCCTAAGAGTTCTGGCGGGGCATCATTCGAAGCTTGCGAGATGCCCTATTACGAACTCGCTTTTCTCCTTCTCCCGCTCTCGATTCCAACCACCCTTGAGCCCGCCTCGCGCTGCTTCTTGATCTGTGACTTCAGCTCAGAAATCTCCTTCTTCAAGGCGGCGATCTTTGCATCTCGCTGCACCACCTCGATCGAGTACATGTTCTTGAACTGCGCAGAAATACCGTCGTACCTCTCTTTCCATCCCAGCCTTTGTGAGTAGGACTTTCGTCTGGCGGCCTTCACGCTCGTAGGAACGTCCACTCGAAGTTTCGTGAGCCAGGCCTGCACCTCGAGCTTTGTGGTGCCGGCATGCTTCTCTCCGTGCAGCGATACCGCTGTTACCTTTGCCCGCCGACACAGCTCTGCAACATTCAGCCGACCAGAGTTCCGTGGATACACTCCGTCGTTCTCCGATATCTCCCTGTCAATCTCGGCCATAGTTGATCGAAGGCGTGCAACGAACGCCTCCGTCCGCTCCTTTCCAAGCTCGGCAAGACTCTTCTTTTGTCTCATTTCAGAAGTACCACATTGGGTACGAGGCGCGTCAGCAAACTGCTCTTCGAGAAGTATTCGTCCACCTTCTTCCACCTGCCGAGCACGGACTTGATCTGCCCCCGGAACTGAGCAATGAGCATAACGTCATCATCCACGAAAGCGTGCTCTAGCAACTCAAGATTGTACTGAACTGTCTCGATGGCCTGAACAACGCTTCTGGACGCCTTATCCTCGTCGTCAGGGAGAATCAACTGATTCTCACATGCAGGATGACAGTAGTGTGGATTAGCCTGACCATGCCCCTTGTTGCAAAGGCCTCCATCGGTGAAGTTCGTACACACTATTCCTGGTGCGACAACTGCCCAAGAAGAGCCCTCAGCAGTCATCGCGCGGGCGAACTCCCTGATGTTCTGCGGATCAAGGGCGGACTTACCCAGCCGGCGCGCGAACAGCGCCACACGCCCCCGTAGCTTCTCTGCGCCGGCCCCCTGAACCTCATCAGCCTTATTGATCGCCTCCACTCCCTTTAGAATAAGCATCTCACGTACAACTTGCTGTACTTCGGAAAGAATTCCTGGATCCGAAAGTATGTAGCGCATGATTGTCATTTGTTCATCCCTGTGCCCAAAGACATCCATCAAAATCTTTGGCGCATGGACAAGCGCTAGAGCAACAATTCGAGCGAGGGTCTTTCGGAATCGATGCGGGTTCATACCACCATCGGTGAGCCAGCGCTCCAGGCCAAGTATCTCCACGAAGCTATTGAACACATGCGCAAGGCTCGGCACCTTATCTGGATATCTTGGGGAAACCCACAGGCCGTTCCCCTTTAGGCCGTGGTGCCGTCGAAAAATGTTCGCTAGGCGCTCTTGCTGCAGAATCGCTTGAATGGCAATTGACGGCGCTGGCGCTTCACTCTGCCTCCCTCCGGGATTCTCAAACTTCCAGGTTCTGAACTCGTAAACACTGGAACCACCTCGCTTGCCAAGCGAGCCGATCTGCATCGTTAGCAGTTCACCATGTCGGGGACCGCCAGAAAGAGCCACCGGAAAAGCGTGTGCACCCTGTAGAACCACTATCAGGCGCAAGGCCTGGGGTAACGTCCGAGGCGGCCATGCGACGGTTTTTCCACTTCGCCCGGATTTCATCGAAAATTGAAGCGGGGCATCCCTAAGCGGCTCCCCGTCAGGCCCCCGCCATTCCCATGACCGGATCACAGCATTGCTTACGCGAGCAGCTCGGCGACTGGGAGATGGCGAGGGACCGTCTTTCAGATCACGAGTAGTTTCAGTAGCGGCGAGTGCGGCCTCTACGGCATCCAACAAAGTAGGACCAACGACTTCGATCATCACCAGTGCCATCGAGCCTGCTTCAGAGACGAACTCATCTGAGTATGGCTGATGAGGTTTCGCTATGCTGACCGGGATTGTATGCTCAGGTTCACCCGTTCGATCTCGCGCAGCCTTCATTCCATGAACCGTTGGACGCATGGGCGCGGGGCCATCGGGAAGACACCCCAGTCGGTGGTAGTACTCAACCACCCCAAGGCAGTCAGAGTACTTCTGCGTCAGGCCAGCGCGTTCGACCAGGCTCCAGAGTCTCTTGGAGCTTGGACGTACATTTGTACGCTGGATCGCCCTCTTAAGATTGGCAATGAGCGTCCGGATCGTTGTGTATCTATACACCTTCCCGGTTTTGCCTGGAATTATCGCCATCGTGATCGCCAGCCTCATAAGCTCTCGAACTACGAAGGGTGAGTGCTTCCCCTTGCACGTCTTGCCCCTTCCAGAATAGAGCCTTAGATCGAGATCAGAGGTCCGTAGGCCAGACTGATGTTCGTCGTCAATACGAAGAACGCCCCAGTTGTCCCCCATTCCAACAAGCTTCTGAAGCTGCTTCAGCTTTGCCTCCGGCGCCAACCTCAGCTCATTCGGACTAATCGACAGTAGCGACACCTCCACGTCAGGAGCTAGGAGTTCATGGTTGCCTGCTACTAGAGACCGGTTGACCATTTTCATCAGTGCTGCCCTGCGAAGTAGATTGGCATGTGCTCACCGGAGGCTATCCTTGCCGCCCACTTATCAATGGCGAACTTCACTGCATCTGCTGGCCATTGAAGAACGGTTAGGCGAAGCCGCGCCAGGTCACTTGCATCTGATCCAGCATCGAACCGAACCATTCCTACGGAGGTCCGAACTGCCTCTAGCTCTGCCACACGCCGGCAGATGAAGTCCAGGCTGTCCGTGAACACAAAACAGTTGGGGCAGCCGCTGGAAGCACACCTATGCTGCTGGACGCATAGAGTGCATCCATCTCTCGGATTGCCTGGATCAATGACTGCTGGCGGGCTGTAAGGATCTGCACATCCGCTTCCGTCGTAGGTCTTATGACGGCGTGCTTGATTCAGCTTTTCGATCTCGGCTTCACTGACGTCCAACTTTGCGAGCTTCGCCCTCGTCAAGGCTACGTCGAACACACGATTGACCCGAAGCTGGGAGAACAAGTCATCAATCACTTCGGACACAAGCGAGAAGGATTCCTCAAAAGAAGATCTTCGGTAGCCATAGTGCCTAGTGGTCATGAGGTTCTTGTGACCAAGTAGTACCATCATTACCCAGTTCGAGTATTGAGAATCCTTGAAGATCGCAGCCGCGGCGACATCTCTGAACTGTCCAATTGACATGGTCTCGGAAGCTGTACGGGTGCCGTCATCGAGTTGCTCTATCAGAGAGGCGAGCCAGTTGTTTGCAGTTCGAGTTGTGCGGGGATTTACTACATACACCCCTTGTCGCCGTCCGCGCACTGTTACGCCCACCCATGGACTACGAGCGACAACGTCTGGGAGAGGGCACAGGCGCGGGTTTCTTTCGATATGGCCTCGAAGCCCTTCTGTCCGCTTCAGAAGAAGCTCAACTAACGAATGACAGCCCGTCGCATCGCCTACCCGTGACACAGTCCATTGCGCGGTCCCTTTGGCCCGGTCCTTAGGCGCATAGATCCATGCATGCTGCTCATCATAGACTGCCGTCCAGTCGCTCAAGTTCATGGATGCTGCGGTTGCGGGGTTCCAGGCGCTCCGCGCTACAAAGAGCAGGAAGAAAATTGAGACATCTGCGCTAGTAGGATAGGTTCCGGCAACCAGATCGTGCCAGCCGACCTCGCTTCCTGATCGTTCGTGGTCATCGGGGTAGTGCGCCCACCAGCTTGGGAGTCTTTTGATGCGCTTGCCGAAGATCGCCAACAACTGAGATCGCCGAGGCACTGGATTTCCCGTCAGCCTTATGAGCGCGCGATAGGTCGCGTGCGCATCCGCTTCCGTACATACGAAGTCGGGGGCATTCATGAACTCAGGATTCTCTCTGTACAACTCGATCAGATCGCGTCCTTGAGGAATGAGTCTGTCCGTTCTCCTCCACCGCTGTAGAACCTTCAGTGCCTCCGCTCGTAGCAGCCTAATGACGGCCAATCCGTGCTCTTCGGATGGGGTCTCGCGGCGATTCGAGGCTATCCTGAAAACTGGAAGTACTAGCTCTGGAAGTTCATGGTAGCTAATCGCGGTCTTTATAATCGCGCGGACGACGGCAGCTCTGCTGTCCATAGTGGCATCCCATGCACCCTCCGGACCCGGGCTTGTGTAGAGGGCAACGTGCCGGGATGTCAGATCGCGAAGTCTAACCACCCGTTTGAATGGAATTCCATTTGAGGCCATGTATCCCTCAAGTGCATCGAGGAATCTCCAGAAGGACACCAGTGCCCCCCTTCTTGCAGCTGCACCGTCTGATGCGATGCCTTCAATACTCGCGCTCAGCGTAGGCCATAGATCGCGCAGCAGCTCCGGCCTACCAGTGAATCCCCCCTTCCAGGAATGCCTGACTGCGGCAATGGGCGGGGCATCACTTGCACCAGTCGCCAGAATCGAGAAGTCATAGATCTTCCCCGTGCTAATGAGGTCCGGATGTGTACAGGGCACCACCCATTTCCCAGGCATTCCCCCTGTATCTTCACGCGCTCTCACGTCAATGCCTCGTCGATGATCGCATTCCAACGAATTGCTGGATGCCCTCGATCACGACCAATTTTGGCTACCGCAGCGCGCAAGTATTGCATCGTCGTGCGCTCATCAACGTGCCCCATAAGCGGACTGAGAAGCATCTTTACCTGTCCGGCCATGAGCCCATGCAACCAACCGAAGTCAGCACCACTCAGCTCTGAGTTGCCTGCGAGGGCCAACTGCGCCCGCGTCAGGGCGCAGATCTTCTCCACCGCAAAATGGTGCCTTCCTGTATGAGGGTGCCATCCTTTGGGACAATGCCGATCGGAAGTCCAAATCCGGCGAAGCATCTCATTGCTCACAGGTCGGTTCACACCTTCTCCAAGCCACAGACGATCTGTCCGCTTGGTGTGTTTCCTATCACCAATGTGATATCTCGTCAGCTGGGTCGGTCGAATCACCGAAATGTAGTGCCAGATCCTTTCGGCAAGATCTAGTGGCACAAATACCGTACGCCATCTTGTGCCAAGGTCTGACCCAGGACTGACCTTGCCTCCCTTAGTGCCATACTTGAGCACTAGCGGAACCTCACCAGCCAATATCCAGTCGGGTTGCCAGTTGGTTCTCTCGCTCGTTCTTTTTGCTGGAAAACAGGTGACCCGTAGTTGATTGGCTTCCGAGATCCTGAGGCCAGAACGGATGATCAGCTCGAAGATCAGAATTTTTACGGGCGCACGCACCGAAATCGACTTCAACCACATCTCAACCTCCCTGTCAGGAGGGAGGATGATCGGAGCTTCCGGCGCAGTTAGAGACCCGATCCGCACAGTCTTTGAGCGCAGTGTTCCGCTTTGCGAGCTTGTGGGCGATATGTAGGTGTATGCAACTTTTCTTACAGGTATCTGCATGGGCAGGCGATAGCCGCGCTCGCTGGCCCAGGTCAGAAATAGACACGCCTCATTGACGTAGAGGTTAACTGTAGCGGGATCCAACTGCCTCCCACTCGGGGAGCCGTCTCCACTCAGGAGTGCCGGCTGATACTGATGAAGGATATTCTCGTTGTAGGAAATTTCTCGCCAATCAGTGGCTTGGTCTATGCACCATTCGAGAAAAATAGAAAGCCTTGCGGCCATGTTTCTTCGCGAGCGCAAGGTTGGGATGGGCCCGTAAAAGAGCTCACTCTCAGCTTTTGCTTTTGATCGGTCGCGAGGAAGTTGCCATTCCCCGTTGCTGCGCTCATCGAGGTAGCGGTTGGCTTCAATTGGGTATGAGCCATCGTCACCGATCAGAATCGGTACATGCTGCAACTTAGGCGCGTGTGCAAAGGCTCCCTCAGGGGGCATAACCACTTGCATCGGATTGACTCCGAGCTGACCTGCAGCGGACGGTACGCCCGCTGTTCGCCAAGGTCAATAGGCCACTTAAGCCTTTGAAGGGGTTGAACTTAGCACTTCTCCAGTATCCGCTCGACACGACTCCGAAGGATTCGGCGTCACGTGCATGGGCTCCCCAGCCAGCACGGCATTGTCCGGACAACGTCAATTAAATGTGGAGGAATTGTGAATGAAGTCCAGACCAAAAGATAGGAACCTCAAGTCGGGAGAATCCCTACTCAACCTCGGGAGAATCACCTAAGTAATTAGAATTATTACGAATTTTAATTGTATCAAAATGCATCAAAAAAAATCATTTTGAGTCATACATCAGACTTGTCGACACTCCCTGAGCATCATGGATCCCTCAGCACTGATAGACTTTCGTGCAGTTTTCGCAACAAGGACGATGCGTGTCGGACATCCTCATCTGCGGCGGCGCCGGCTACATCGGCAGCCACATGGCCCAGTATCTGGCCGAAGCCGGCCACTCCGTAACCGTGCTCGACAACTTGTCTACTGGTCACCGCGATGCCGTCCGCTGGGGTGAACTGCTGGAAGCCGATCTACTGGCCCCCGAAACACTCGAGCGCGCCCTCCAAGGCCGTCACTTTGACGCCGTGATGCACTTCGCCGCACGTTCGCTGGTGGGCGAATCGGTTTCCGCTCCTTATACCTACTACGCCAACAACGTCACCGGCACGTTGAACCTGCTGGAGGCCATGCGCCGCCACGACATTGATCGCATCGTGTTCTCCTCCACCGCTGCGGTATTCGGTAATCCACAGTCGGATGTGATCGACGAGGACCACCCCAAGGCGCCGATCAACCCCTACGGCGCCAGCAAGCTGATGGCAGAGCGGATCCTCGCTGACGCAGCCACAGCCTACGGCCTGCGCTCGACCTGCCTGCGCTACTTCAATGCCGCTGGCGCCCTGCCCGACCACGGCATTGGCGAGGCCCATGCCTGCGAAACCCACCTGATCCCCAATGTCCTGCGTGCCGCATTGGGCATCGGCAACGCCATGAAGGTGTTCGGCGATGACTACGCCACGCCCGATGGCACCTGCGTGCGCGACTATGTACATGTGCAGGACCTGGCCCAGGCCCACGCGCTCGCTCTTGAGTACATGGACCACACGCCCGGCGCGCATGCATTCAATCTCGGCAATGGCCAGGGCTTCTCTGTCCGCGAAGTCATCGCCGCTGCAGCAGAGGTGAGCGGCCGCAGCATTCCATTTGAGTTGGCAGAACGCCGGCCGGGCGATCCAGCCAGCCTCGTCGCCTCCTCCACCCGCGCTCGCCAATTGCTGGGGTGGCACCCCAAATGGACCGAGCTGGCACCGATCATCGAGAGCGCGTGGCAGTGGCATCGCAACCCGCCCGCATGGTCGCCACAGCCGGCCATTCCTGACACCGCGCGCAGCCTGGACGAAGCCCTGCCAGCCTGAACAGGCACCCCGTACAGGGATGGCCTATCGGTGCGGTTCCACCCCGCACCGCACCAAAGCCCAACCACCTCCCTCTGCTACCATCGGCGGTTCTGTTCATCGCGTCCCCCACCTGCCCGCGATGGCGCCAAACAACGTAACGAAACACAGGAGTCTGCATGTCTTCCGAGCTGCTCAAGTCCCTTGGCCTCGACGCGATCAACGCTGGCACGTACCTGGGCAACGGGGAGTGGTCGAGCGCGACCAGCGGTGAGCTGATCACCCCGGTCAACCCGACCACCGGCGAGCCGATCGCGCAGGTCCGCGCGACCACCGAGGCCGAGTACGAGACCGTCGTCGCCCGCGCCCAGGAAGCCTTCAAGATCTGGCGTACCACGCCGGCCCCGCGCCGCGGTGAAGCCGTGCGCCTGTGCGGCGAAGCACTGCGCAAGCACAAGGACGCCCTGGGTTCGCTGGTCGCCCTGGAAATGGGCAAGAGCAAGCCGGAAGGCGATGGCGAAGTGCAGGAGATGATCGACATCGCCGATTTCGCCGTGGGCCAGAGCCGCATGCTGTACGGCTACACCATGCATTCCGAGCGCCCCGGCCACCGCATGTACGAGCAGTACCACCCGCTGGGCCTGGTCGGCATCATCTCGGCCTTCAACTTCCCGGTCGCGGTGTGGAGCTGGAATTCGTTCCTGGCCGCCATCTGCGGCGACGTGTGCATCTGGAAGCCGTCCAACAAGACGCCGCTGACCGCCATCGCCTCGCTGAAGATCTGCAACGACGCCCTGCGCGAAGCCGGCTTCCCGGACATCTTCTTCCTGATCAACGATGCCGGCACTGCGCTGTCGGAAAAGATGGTCGATGACCGTCGCGTGCCGCTGATCAGCTTCACCGGCTCGACCCAGGTCGGCCGCACCGTCAACGAGAAGGTCGCACGCCGCCTCGGCCGCTGCCTGCTGGAGCTGGGTGGCAACAACGCCATCATCCTGGACGAAACCGCCGACCTGAAGCTGGCCGTGCCGGGCATCGTGTTCGGCGCGGTCGGTACCGCCGGCCAGCGCTGCACCACCACCCGCCGCCTGATCGTGCACCGCTCGATCTACGCCGACGTGCTGGCCACCCTGGTCAAGGCCTACAAGCAGGTGGAAGGCAAGATCGGCGACCCGACCGATGCCGCCAACCTGATGGGCCCGCTGAACAGCGACGGCGCCGTGCAGCAGTTCCTCGATGCCATCGCCCAGGCCAAGGCCGCCGGCGGCACCATCGAAACCGGTGGCACCCGCATCGACCGCGCAGGCAACTTCGTACTGCCGGCGATTGTCTCGGGCCTGAAGAACAGCGACGCCGTGGTCCAGCATGAGACCTTCGCGCCGATCCTGTATGTGATGCCATACGACAGCATCGACGAAGCCATCGATATGCAGAACGGCGTGCCGCAGGGCCTGTCGTCCTCGATCTTCACCCAGAACCTGAAGACCGCCGAGAAGTTCCTGTCGGCCGCCGGCAGCGACTGCGGCATCGCCAACATCAACATCGGCACGTCCGGTGCGGAGATCGGCGGCGCCTTCGGTGGCGAGAAGGACACCGGCGGTGGCCGCGAGTCCGGCTCGGATGCGTGGAAGGTCTACATGCGCCGCCAGACCAACACCATCAACTATTCGGATTCGCTGCCGCTGGCCCAGGGCATCAAGTTCGACCTGTAACGCTATCTGTCTATCTGTAGTGCCGAGCCATGCTCGGCAGGGATGCGCCATGAACACCGCAGGAAATGCAGCCGCGCATGGCTCGGCGCTACAGGCTGGCAAGCCGGTGATTGATTTCACCGGCCGCCGCGTGTTGATTGCCGGCGGCAGCAAGGGCATTGGCCGTGAAATGGCGCTGGCGTTTGCCGGCGCCGGTGCGCAGGTCTCGGTCTGCGCGCGCGGCCAGGCCGGTCTGGATGCCCTGCGTGCCGATGCACGGGTGCAGGGCTTCGAACTGCACACATTCTCCGCCGATCTGGCCGATCCCGGCCAGATCCAGGCCTGGCTGCAGGCAGCCGCCGATGCACTTGGTGGCATCGATGTGCTGGTCAACAACGCCACTGGCTACGGCATGGCAGACGACGAGGACGGCTGGGCCGCCAGCCTGCAGATCGATCTGATGGCCGCCGTGCGTGCCTCGCGTCTGGCCCTGCCCTGGCTGCGTGCGTCCAGTGACGCCTGCATTCTCAATCTCTCTTCGATCGCCGCGCAGCAGCCGCGCCCCGGTGGTGCCCCCTACGCCGCCGCCAAGGCCGCGCTTTCGCACTACACCACCTCGCAGGCCCTTGCGTTGGCCAAGAACAGGATCCGGGTCAATGCCATCGCACCGGGCTCGATCGAGTTCGATGACGGCCTCTGGGACCGCCGCCGCACCGAAGACCCGGCCCTGTACCACGGCACCCTGGCGAAGATCCCTTTCGGCCGCTTCGGCCACCCGCGCGAGATCGCCGATGCCGCCCTGTTCCTGTGCTCGCCGCTGGCGCGCTGGGTCACCGGCAGCGTGCTCAACGTGGACGGCGGCCAGGTGTTGATGGGCTGACACCGGCACTCCGGTAGCTGCCAACCTTGGTTGGCATGCCTTTCGTCGACCAAGGTCGACGCCTACCCTGGCTGAAATGCCCTTCGTCGACCAAGGTCGACGCCTGCCATCGCATCCGCCGGGCATGGGATTGCCAGGGCAGAGGCACTATCATGTGCACACTGCCAAGGAGGACCCCGATGAGCGTGGCACCCCGACAGACAAGCGCCCTGGCCGTGGTGAGCCTGGTCATGGGCATCGCCAGCTGGACCGTTCTGCCCTTCGTGGCCAGCATCGTCGCCATCATCACCGGCCACATGGCCCGCGCCGAAATCCGCCGCCGCCCGCATGAACTGGAAGGCGATGGCTTGGCCGTCACCGGACTGGTGCTGGGCTGGGTGATGGTCGGCGCCGTGATCGCCGCCATCCTGGTCTTCATCCTGTTCTTCGGCGGCCTGGCCTGGCTCGCTGCTATGTCGAACTGACTGCCATGACCACCTCCGACAGCACTGAACGCTTCAGCAGCCGCGTCGCAGATTACGTCCGCTATCGACCCGATTACCCGCCGGCCCTGCTGGACTGGCTGCACGGTCCGATGGGCGTCAGCCACGAGGCTCTGGTCGCCGATATCGGCGCCGGCACCGGCATCTCCAGCCGTCAGTTTCTGGCCAGCGGTCATCCCGTTGTTGCGGTTGAGCCAAATGCGGCCATGCGAGGCGCCGCCGAACAGTGGCTGGCGCCACAGTATCCGGACTTTTCCGCCGTCGACGGCCGCGCAGAAGCCACCGGACTGGCCGACGCCAGCATTGATCTGGTCAGCGTCGCACAGGCCTTCCATTGGTTCGATACCGTGGCGGTGCGCGCCGAATGGCAGCGAATCCTGCGCCCCGGTGGCCTGGCACTGATCTACTGGAACTCGCGCCTGCTCGATGCCAGCCCGTTCCTGGTCGGCTACGAACAGCTGCTGCTGGACTACGGTACCGACTACACCGCCGTGGCCGAGCGCTACCAGGACGATGCCACCATGCAGGCCTGGTTCGGCCCCGGTCTGCGCGGCAGGGTGGAGCTGCCAAACGTACAGCATCTGGATTTCGATGCCCTGCGCGGGCGCCTGCTGTCCTCCTCCTATGCCCCGCAATCTGGTCATCCGCGCCACGCGCTGATGATCGACGCTCTGCAGGACCTGTTCGCCGCCCACGCGGTCGACGGCCAGGTCGCTTTTGAATATCGAACCCGAGCCTTCCTCGGCACGCTGGACTGAAACCTACGCATGTATTCGCTTGCCCGCCCCTTCCTGTTCTCGCTCGACGCCGAGCGCGCCCACGGCCTCGGCCTGTCCGCACTGGACCTGGCCTATCGCACCGGCACCACGCCGCTGCTGGCCGCACGCATCGCGCCGATGCCCAGCACGGTGTTCGGGCTGACCTTCCCCAATCCGGTCGGCCTGGCCGCCGGCCTGGACAAGAATGGCGAGCACATCGATGCATTGTTCGCGCTGGGTTTCGGCTTCGTCGAGATCGGCACCATCACCCCGCGCCCGCAGGCGGGCAACCCGCAGCCACGGCTGTTCCGCCTGCCGGCGCACAATGCGATCATCAACCGCATGGGCTTCAACAATGCGGGCGTGGATGCGCTGGTGCGCAACGTCGAGCGCGTGCGCAACCGTCGCGGCATGCTCGGCATCAACATCGGCAAGAACAAGGACACCCCCAACGAACAGGCCGTGGACGATTACATCGCCTGCCTGGACAAGGTCTATCCGCTGGCCGACTACATCACCGTCAACATCTCCTCGCCCAACACCGCCGGCCTGCGTGAACTGCAGGAAGAGACCGCACTGCGCCAGCTGGTCAGCCAGCTGCGTGACCGCCAGGAAGACCTTGCTGCCCGCCACGGCCGCCGCGTGCCGATGCTGGTGAAGGTGGCGCCGGACCTCAGCGAGCGCGACATCGACGCCGCTGCCCGCGTGCTGGGCGAGCTGCAGGTGGACGGCGTGATCGCCACCAATACCACCATCGACCACAGCAAGGTGGCCGGCGATCCGCTGGCCAACGAGGCCGGTGGCCTGTCCGGCGCGCCGGTGCTGGAGCAGTCCACGCTGGTGCTGCGCCGCCTGCGTTCGCGCCTGCCCGAATCGGTGCCGCTGATCGGCGTCGGCGGCATCCTGTCCGGTGCAGATGCGGCGGCCAAGATGGCGGCCGGTGCCGCGCTGGTGCAGTGTTACAGCGGCCTGATCTTCCGTGGCCCAGCCCTGGTCTCCGAATGCGTGGAGGCGATCCGCCGCCGCCGCGAAGCGCCGAGCCGCGGCGCGGTGGCCCCACTGTGAGCGCGCCCATGGATACCGTCGACGGCAACGCCCCGCTGCGCTGGACGCTCACCCGCAATGCGCCGCTGCAGGCGCTGAACACCTTCCATGTGCAGGCCAGCGCAGCCCAGCTGCTGGAACTGCACGATGCCGCACTGCTGCCGGAAGTGCTCGCGCTGCCCGACGTGGCCAGTGGCCCGCTGCTGGTGCTGGGCAGCGGCAGCAACGTCCTGATCGCCGAAGACCTGCCGGGCACCGTGCTGGTGTTCGGCAACCGTGACATCAGTTTCCTGGAACACCGCGCCGACCATGCGGTGATCCGCGCCGGCGCCGGCGTGCCGTGGCATGGCCTGGTGATGTGGTCGCTGCAGGAAGGCCTGTCCGGCCTGGAAAACCTGGCGTTGATTCCCGGCACCGCCGGTGCCGCGCCGATCCAGAACATCGGTGCCTACGGTGCGCAGGTCGGCGAGTTCATCCAGGCCGTTGAAGCCTGGGACTGCCAGGAGCAGGCCTGGGTGCGGCTGGACAACGAACAGTGTGGCTTCGCCTACCGCGACAGCGTGTTCAAGCAGCAGCCGGATCGCTACCTGATCACCGCCATCGAGCTCAAGCTGCCGCTGCTGCACGATCTGCGCATGGACTACGCCGGCATCCGCGAGGAGCTGCAGGCACAGGGCGTGGAGCTGCCGAGCGCAGTGGACGTGGCCAACGCGGTGATTGCGATCCGCCGCCGCAAGCTGCCCGACCCGGATGTGCTGGGCAACGCCGGCAGCTTCTTCAAGAACCCGGTGCTGCCGCTGGAACAGGTCGACGTGCTGCTGCAGCACTTCCCCGAACTGCCGGTGTTCCCGGCAGACCGCGAGGACAAGCGCAAGGTCTCGGCGGCATGGATGATCGAGTCCTGCGGCTGGAAGGGTTTCCGCGAAGGCGATGCCGGTGTTGCACCGAGCCACGCACTGGTGCTGGTCAACCACGGCAACGCCACCGGCGCTGAGCTGCTGGCGCTGGCGCGCCGCATTTCCGCTTCGGTGCTGGAAAAGTTCGGCGTGCCCATCGAACCGGAGCCCCGCCTGCTCGGCGCACAGTGGTGAACACCCCCGCCTTTTCCCCCAGCGCCACCCCGATGCGGGCGGCGCTGCTGATGCTCGGCAGCACCATGGCATTCGGCCTGATGGCGGTGGCCATCCGCTATGCCACGCGCTACGTGCCGACCCAGGAAGTGGCGTTCTTCCGCAATGCCTTCGGTCTGCTCGCGTTGCTGCCGATGTTGCTGCGTCCCGGCCACGCGCCGCTGAAGACCCGGCAGCTGCCGCGCTATTTCGTGCGCAGTGCGATCGGCCTGGGCTCGATGCTGTGCGCGTTCTGGGCACTGGGCCACCTGCCGTTGGCGCAGGCGGTTTCGCTCTCGTACTCCACGCCGCTGTTCGTCACCATCGCCGCCGTGCTGTGGCTGGGCGAGACCGTGCGCGTGCGCCGCTGGGCCGCAGTCGTGGTCGGCTTCATCGGTGTACTGGTGATCGTCCGCCCCGGCACTGCCGGCTTCACGGCCGGCAGCCTGGTCGCTGTCGGTGCGGCCGTGCTCAGCTCGCTGGTGGCGATCCAGATCAAGCAGCTGACCCGTATCGACAGCGCGGACACCGTGGTGCTCTATACCTACGTGTTCTGGGTACCGCTGTCGCTGGTCCCGGCATTGTTCGTCTGGGTCTGGCCCACCGGCATGGCGTGGCTGTGGCTGCTGGCCACCGGCGTGCTCGGCACCGTCGGTCAGCTGTTGTGGACGCGTGCGCTGCGGCTGGGCGAAGTCTCGGCGCTGACCCCGATCAGCTTCCTGCAGCTGCCGCTGGTCACGCTATGCGGCTGGCTGCTGTTCAACGAAACGGTGGACCGCTGGACGATCATCGGTGCCGGCATCATCCTCGCCGCCAACGCGTACATCGCCCATCGCGAGGCCGTGTTGTCGCGCCGCGCCGCAAGTGCTGCTGCCTCGGCAGCAGCCAAGCCCGCAGAATGAAAACCATCTGCATGGACAAGCCATGGGGCCTGCACGGGCAAGCCACGGGTCGTGCATGGACAGGCCACGGGTCGTGCATGGACAGGCCATGGGTAGAGTCGACTGTTAGTCGACTGCTTTTCGTTCGGAGCAGGCAGAAACCGCGCTGCGCGCGATAGTCGACTAACAGTCGACTCTACCCGGGACGATGCTGGCAACGGCCCAGAACCTAATCCAGCGCGCGATACACCCGCTCCGCCGCATCGAACACATTGCCCGGTGCGAACTGCTCCCCCAGGTAATGCAATGACTGCCGGCGCAACTGCGGCGAACGCTCCTCCCCATCGCTGCCCAGCAGCACCTGCTGGAACTCGATCAGGTCCTGCAGAATGCGCCAATGCCGGTACCAGGCGATCCAGCGCGGGTCGCCGCGGTCGCTGCCGTAGCCCTCCTCGAAGCCCAGCGGATTCTCGCGCCCCCAGCGCCCACCAACGGCAGCACCGATGAACATCAGGTCGCGCTCACGCGGTGCCAGCGACAGGCCATCCCAGTCGATCAGGTGCAGGCCACCGTCATTGCCCATCAGCAGGTTGCCGGCATGCAGATCGGTGTGGCACAGATACAGGTCTACCGGCACGTCCTGCAATGCCGCGAGCAGTTCCCGTGCCTGCGCATGCAGCGCCGCGATGCGCGCATGCTGCTGGTCCCATACCGAAACGAATGCGCGGCCCAGCCCGTCCTTCGCGGCCGCCAGGTCTTCGCCGGCCAACCATTGCCCGACGGTCTCCAGTGCCGCAGTTTCCAGCCGGACGATCGGCAGCGTCCGCTGCAGTTCCACCGGCAGCTGTGCGCCGTGCAGGTGCCGCAGCACCTCCCCCAGCCGTTTCCACTGCGTGCGGCTCAACGCCGCCTCGAACCCGGACTGGCCTTCCACATAAGGGAACAGGGTGAACTGCAATCCCCAGCGCTGCACCGACGCACCACCGGTCAGTGCCGGCCACGGCGCGACGATCTCATCGATCCCCAGCGTGCCGCGCAACCAATGCAGGCTGTCCCACACGGCCGGGTCGACCTGGTAGGTGCGGCATTTCAACCACCACTGCCCGTGTCGCGCATCGACGCGATACACGCTGGCATTGGCGTCGGCGCCCACCGGGCGTGGCACCACGGCGGTGGGGGTGATGCCATAGGATTGTTGCAGGACTTCGCCGAGATGCTGCGCCGAAGCGAATGACATGGATGCAAGCGGAAAGTGTTACCTGCCACCACTATCGCAGATGCGCTCGCCACGACACAGACATGTCCGTCACAACATCGCCTCGGCAGGACCGGAGAACTAGCCTGCGATGCGCCGCATCACCGTCTCCAGCGGGCCGCGTGCGAACTGCCACGACCACAGCCAGGCCGCGCCGGTCGCCAGCATCAGGAACAGCAGTGCCCAGAGCAGCACCGACGCGAGCGATGCACTGCCGTCGAGCAGGCCCAGGCTTTCCAGCGTACCCATGCCCAGCAGGATGTGGCCGACGTACAGGGTCAGGGTCATGCGCCCGGCCGCGGTGAACGGTTCCAGCCAGTCACCCGGTCGCACACGTGTCAGCCACAGGCAGGCGGCAATGACACTGCACGCCGCGCCCGCACCGGTGAGTACATAGGCGGGCCCCGGCGGCATCGGCTGCGTTCCCAACCACACCTGCCAGGGCGTTCCCTGCGCAAGCTGCTGCACGCCATGTCCAGCCGCGATCAGCAGCAGGCCCAGCACCAGCAGCGCGCGCTGGACCCGCGGTTGCGACAGCTGCAGGCGTGCCAGCAACATCCCCAGCAGGAAGAAGCACAGCCACGGCAGCAGAGGATGGAAGCCATTGAACAGCAGGTTGCGGGCCGCGCCCGGCCAGTGCCACAGACCGGCGTACTCCAGCGTCTGCCAGTTCCACCCCTGGCTGTAGTCCCAGTGCAGCAACGCCCAGAACGAACCGGCCGCCAGAGCGATGATGCTGGCCAGCAACACCCGCGGCGAGGCCCGCAGCCACAGCACCGCCAACCCGAAATACACCGCGTAGTAGTGCAGGATATCGGCCGGGAACAGGGTCAGGTTGAGCAGGCCCAGCACCAGCAGGAACAGTGCGCGCCGCCAGGTCTGCACACTGGCCGGCCAGCAACCCTGCCGCTGCGTGGCCAGCACCAGGCCAAGACCGGCCAGGGTGACGAAGGTCGCCGAGGCCTTGCCTTCCAGCAGATGGAAGAACCCTGCCAGCCAACCCTCTCCCTCTGCGGGCACGGCCATCGCCAGGCGGAAGTTGACCAGCACCATGCCGGCCAGCGCCAGGTAGCGCGCCAGATCAAGGCCGTGCAATCGCCGGTCAACGGTGCTCATGCTCGCGCCCCGAGCAGCAGCGCGAGCAGGTCTGGATCCAGCGAAGCCTCATCGCTGCCATCGGCTTCGCCCAGCCCTCGACGCAGCGCATCGCTTTCGATGGCATCCAGCAGCACCTGCGCCTGCAGTGCCGGGGCCAGCACGGGACGCCGACGTTCGCGCTGAGCCACCTGCTGCAGGGCTTCGGCCAGGGTCGCCTGCAATTGCCTGCGATTGGCCGCAAACGCCTTGGCAACGGCCGGATTGCGTGCGCTCTCGGCCAGCACTTCGACGGCGAGCGTCGCCCAGTCCGGCTGCCGGCACAGTGCGTGGAAGTCCCGAAGGAACACCAGCACCTGTGCGCGCTCGCCATCGGACGTGGCCAGTCGCTGCAGCAACGGTGCCAGTTCTTCGCTCTCGGCCACCGCCACCGCAAGGATGATCGCTTCCTTGCCCGGGAAGTGGTTGTAGAGATTGCCCAGGCTGACACCGGCCGCCTGCGCGATGTCACGCATGCTGGTCTGGTGGAATCCCTTTGCGAGGAAGCACTGCAGGGCGGCCTGCAGAATCTGCGCAATGCGTTGCTCGTTGCGGCCGGCTCGGTTCATGGCGTAAATAGTGAACGAACGTTCGTCCACTTAGAAGGCAGCAACCCGATCACCATCGGGCTCCGTTCAGCCAGCCTTGACCTCAACTGCGGTTGAGGCCCGATGCTGCGCGGCCTGTCCCACGCTCAACCCGGAGTTCCTGCATGCCACGGATGATCACCCCCCTGCTCGACAGCCGCATGCTGTGGTTCCTCGCCCGACTGCTGCTGGCCGTGGTGTTCGTGTCCTCGGGCCTGGCCAAGCTGCTGGCGTGGGACAACAGCGTGGCCGAAATGCAGGCGGCCGGGCTGCAACCGCCTGTGCTGTTCAACCTCGCCAGCGCCGTGGTGCTGCTGGGTGGCTCACTGTGCCTGCTGCTTGATCGCCTGCTCTGGCTGGGCGCCGGCGCGCTGGCGGTGTTCCTGCTGCTGACCATCGTCATCGTGCATACCTTCTGGACCAAGCACGGTGCGGAACAGCAACTGGCCCTGTTCTTCGCGCTGGAGCACCTGAGCGTGGTCGGCGGCCTGATCTGCGCGGCCATCGCCAGCCATGCGCGGGCTCAGAAGAACTCGTCGAGCAACCGGTAGAACGCGAGCCGGCGCTCGTCGGCCACCGCGCCGTAGCGCTGGAACAACGGCGCGACCCAACGCGTGTCGCCGAAGTTGTGGACCAGGCTGCGCGCGGCCAGCGCCAGGTCCTGGTAGCGGTCGGCCACGCCCAGTCGCCCACAGTCGATGAAACCGCTGAAACGCCCCTCGGCCACCATCAGGTTCGGCAGGCACGCATCGCCATGGCTGACCACCAGATCTTCATGATCGGGCCGGGTGCTGCACAGTTCGGCGAAGACCTGCTGTGCGCTCTGCCCCAGGCGCTCGTCATCGAAGTCATCGGCGTCGACCAGGCCCGCCTCCACCCTTGCCTGCGCGGCCTGCAGGCGCGAGGCCAGTCGCTGGTCGAACGGACAGGCTGCCACCGGCAACGCGTGCAGCCCACGCAGCGCGTCGGCCAGCAGTTCCACCAACTGCTGCGGCGCAAGTTCCGGCGACGAGGCCAGGTCGCGGCCGGGCAGCGCGCTCATCAGCAACCAGCGCCGGCCCGCTTCTTCGGCGGTGGCAATCACCGTTGGCGCCGGCAGTCCCTGTGCCTGCAGCCAGCGCAGGCGCGTGATCTCATCGCCCAGCTCACTGAAGGCGTCGATCACTTCCGACTTCACGAAGGCATCGGGCTGGCCTGGCTGCTGCACACGAGCAACATCCGCACGCGACACGCCGATCGACTGCCGCTCGATGCGCGCATCGGCCAACGCTTCCTGCCACGCCCGCGGCAGCGGCAGGCCATCAGTGAAGGGATCGGGTGCTCCCATGTCGGGATGCTCCTGTTGCTGGGGACCCTACGGATTCTCGCCGATCCCGAAGCACACCGCCCAGCAGAGCGCGCAATGGAAGGAAGCAACATGAAATTGATGGTCATCGGCGCCAGCAGGGGCCTGGGTCGGGCGTTTGTGGAAGGCCTGATCAGTGCGGGCGACACCGTCATCGGCGTTTCGCGCAGCCGTCCGCGCGATCTTGAATGCCCCGAGGGCGTCACCCTGCAGTGGATCGAAGCCGATCTGTCCCAACCTACCTTGGCTGCCAATCACATCGCAGCGCAGGCACCGGCCGATCTGGATGTGCTGATCCACAACCTGGGCATCTGGGAAGAGACCGCCTTCAGCGACGAGTACGCCTTCCTCGACGAGAGCGATGCCGCGCTCACCCAACTGGTCGACGTCAACATCACCGCCACCCTGGTGCTGCTGCAGCGCCTGCTGCCGCGAGTGCTCGGCGCACCACGCCCGCAGCTGGTGCTGACCGGATCAACCTCGGCACTGCCGCGCAGTGGCCGCCCGGAAGTGGCGTTCGGCGCATCCAAGTTCGCACTCAACGGCATCGCCGATGCACTGCGCGAGGGTTTCCGCGATCGCCGCCTGGCGGTGACCAGCCTGCAGCTGGGCTACCTCAACACCGACGATGCACTGTCGGTGCCAGCTGCAGAGGCCGCAGCGCGCGGCGACGGCGAGCTGGTGCCGGTGCACGACGTCGTTGCAATGGTGCGCGCGTTGCTGCAGTTGTCACCGTCCGGCTTCGTGCGCGAACTGGTGCTGCCGGCCATCGCCGACCCGCGCTACTGATTGTAGAGGCCTCGGCCCGGGGCCCTTGGTGGCCGCTCGGGCGCCTGTGGTTTACCCTGCTCCTCACTGGCCGTCGGTCACAGGCGGGAACCTGCTATGGATGCGCTTTCACGGGTCTCGGCCCAGGTCCTGGACAGCGCCCTGCCCAGCCTGCCGCTGTATCTGCTGCAGGCCACGGCGGTGATCGGCATGATCGGCGTGCTGCTGATCGCCACCCGTCGCGCTGGCCATGCCATTGAAGGCCGCCGCCTGTACGTGGGCGTGGCGCTGGGCCTGATCTACCTGTTCAACGCCTGGTTCGTAGCCCGCTACACCCAGGGCGTGGTCAAGCTGCACCTCGGCTTCGACATCCTGCTGGTCAGCGGACTGCTCGGCGGCTGGCGCGGCGGCCTGGCCTGCCTGGGTGCCAGCCTGCTGGCCCGATACCAGTTCGCCGGCACCCAGTATTTTCTACCAGCCGGCCTCGAGGCCACGCTGCAGATGCTGGCAGGCGTCTGGCTGCGCAGGCGCCTGCACCCGCGCATGCTCAATGAACTCTCGCTGCGCATGATCCTGCAGGCCTGGGGCGTGCGTATCGTCGTCACTGCGTTGGGCCTGGCACTGGGCGTCGCAATCATCGGCGCCAATCAGCTACCCGTGGAGGAGTTGGCAATCCAGCGCCTGCTGGCACTGCCACTATCGCTGCTGATGCTGGGCGCGGTGTTCGCACTGGTCTACAACGATGCGCAGATCGATGCACAGCGTCAGCGCGAACACGCCTGGCTGCGCATCGATCCGATCAGTGGCCTGCCCAACATGCGCGCGCTCGGCGAACGCCTGCAGCATTACTGGCGCGACAACGACGGTATCGGCAAGGCCTGCCTGATCGTGGCCGAGATGGGCAACCTGCGCGACCTGCGCCTGCGCTACGGTCCGCTGCAGGACAACGGCCTGTGGCAGCGCGACAGCACCGAAGAGGTGCATCGGCTGCTGCCCTCGCTGCCGGCCGGGCAACTGGAGATATACCAGTTCGGCGATGCCGCGCTGGCGATCCTGGTGCGCGACCTGACCTTGTCCGAACTGCGCACGCAACCGCAGATCACCGAGCTGGCCAGCAACCTGGCCGATCAGGTCGGCCGCGATTGGCCCGGCTTCCGGCCGCTGTTCCGCTGCGCGGTAGTCGAGCTGAAGCCACCGGCCGCCGCAGATGATGGCTACCTGCCTTTCCGGGCAATCACCGTGGCGCTGAGTGCGATCGAATCCGGCGTCGTGTTCTTCGACGACCCGATCCAGCGCGACAGCGAGATCGACGCCCTGATCGAAGTCGCTCTCGAACGTTGGCTGCAGCAGGGCGACGCACCGCTGTGCTACCAGCCCAAGCATCGCCTGCAGGATCGCCAACTGGTCGGCGCCGAAGCACTGCTGCGCATGCGCGACGGCGAGGGCCGGCTGATCGCGCCGATGCGGGTGATCTCCCTGCTGCGCCGGCAGGGACGGCTGGCTGAACTGGAATGGGCCACGCTGCAGTCGGCCATCCATTTCATACAGCAGTGCCGACGCGATGGCACGCAACTGAAGATCGCCGTGAACGTCTCGGCCGAGTCACTGCGCCTGCCCGACTTCGGCCTGCGCCTGCAGGAACTGCTGCAGCTGCACGATGTGCCCGGCGTGATGCTGCGCCTGGAGATCGTCGAATGGACCGAAATCGTCGAGCGCGACGTCGTCGATGCCAACATCGCGCAATTGCTGGCGGCCGAGGTCACCCTGTCGCTGGACGATTTCGGTGCCGGCTATTCAACCCTGATCCTGCTCTCGCAGCTGGCCATCGCCGAGGTCAAGATCGAGCAGGCGCTGATCGCCACGCTGTCCGACGCCAAGTCGCAGTCGATCGTGCGCTTCATCGTCGAAGTCGCGCACCGCTGCGGCGCCATCGTGGTGGCCGAAGGTACCGAAACCCTGGCGCAGGAACAGCAACTGCGCGCACTGGGCGTGGATGTCGGCCAGGGCTATCTGTACTCGGCGGCGCTGCCGGCCGACGAGTTCCGCCGCTTCGCCGCCAGCTAGACCGCGTAGAACCCCAGGAACATCGCCACCGCCGATTCGGCCACGCGTGCACGCTCCTGTGCGTTCAACGGCGCCTGCCCCATCGTCACCTGTGGCCAGAACGCAAAGCTCTTCACCAGCCCGTGCAGCTGGTGGCCGGCGAACTCCGGATCGACCTCGCGCAGTCGACCATCGGCGATGGCCGCGCGGATCCAGGCACTCTCGCCGCTTTCCTTTTCACCCATGCGGCAGACGATGGCCTGCGCACGCTCCGGTGAGTGGATGATCTCCGCCATCGCCACCCGCGCCAGGTCGATGAAGTTGGCATCGCTGAGCAGTTCCAGCTTCTGGCCCAGCAACTGCAGCAGCTGCGCCTGCAGCGGCTGGTCGGCGCGGTACGGCAATGCATCACTGGCCACGCTGCGTTCCCACAGTTCCTCCAGGATCATCGAGAACAACGCTTCCTTGCTCGGGAAGTGGTTGTAGACGGTGCGCTTGGAGACCCCGGCCGCCTCTGCAATGCGGTCCATGCTGGTCGCCTCGTAGCCCGATGCACGGAACTCCTCCACCGCCGCGCGCACGATGGCATCGCGTTTACGGTCGGTCAGGCGTTGTGGGGCACGGGGCATGGCGGGAACCGGATAACTGAACGGACGCCACCATTTTACACCCATCAGTGTACTTTTGAAGAAGACGAAACTACACTGTGCAGTGTACCCAGCGGACGTCACCCATGAAGCGCCTGCTCCTTGTCCTCCTGCTTGGAATCCTCGCCGTGACCGCCTACACCTTCTGCAAGTCCTGGTCCCTCCCCGACTTCCCCGATTCGCCGCAGTACCGTGATGGCAAGTTCCGCAATGCCCTGCCCCGTCCGGCGATGGGCCTGCGCGTCGGTGCGGAGATCTGGTGGACGTTCCTGTTCAACAAGCCCAAGGGCACCGTCCCGGCCCACCCCATTCCGGTGCAGCCGCTGGACCGCGCTACCCTCGACGCTGCGCCGGACCGCAGTCTGTTCCGGCTGGGGCACTCCACGATCCTGCTGAAGCTGCGCGGCCAGTACTGGCTGACCGATCCGGTGTTCTCCGAGCGCGCCTCGCCGGTGCAGTGGATGGGCCCGGCCCGCTTCCATGCGCCACCGATCAGCATCGACGATCTGCCGCCGATCGCCGGCGTGATCCTCTCGCACAATCACTACGACCACCTCGACCACGCTGCGGTGATGCAGCTGGCTGGCAAGACCGCGCGCTTCATTGCACCGCTCGGCGTCGGCGACCAGCTGATCGCCTGGGGTGTGGACGCCAGCAAGGTCGAACAGCTGGACTGGTGGCAATCGACCGAAGCCAACGGCCTGCGCATGACCGCCACCCCGGGCCAGCATTTCTCTGGCCGCGGACTGGGCGACAGTGATCGCAGCCTGTGGGCGTCGTGGGTGATCCAGGACGGTGACTTCCGCATCTTCTTCAGCGGCGACACCGGCTACTTCGACGGCTTCAAGGCCATCGGCGAAAAGTATGGTCCGTTCGACCTGACCATGATCGAGACCGGTGCATACGATCCGCGCTGGGCGTTCGTGCACATGCAGCCGGAACAGACGCTACAGGCGCACCTGGACCTGCGCGGCAAGTGGCTGCTGCCGATCCACAACGGCACCTTCGACCTGGCCCTGCACGCATGGCAGCAGCCGTTCGAGCGCATCACCGCATTGGCGGCCGCAAAGAATGTGCCGGTGGCCACGCCGATGATGGGCGAAGCACTGGACATGCAGGCGCCGCAGGCGGGTACGCGCTGGTGGGAGACGGTGGAGCTGTAGCGTGCGGTGCGCTTGACCCGCCGGAAACCATGTGGAGCCGAGCCATGCTCGGCTGCGTCAACCACAGAAGCGGCCTGCGGCGCTGCAGTGCGTCATGTAACCGATTACATCCCTTGCTAGCGTAGCGCTCGCCCGATTCCGGTCGAACCTGCGAGGCTGTCCGTAATGACGTTGCGCGCCGAACGCTCCAAGGTCTCCACACCGCATTTCTCGTTGCGCCCTGCCGCTGCCCTGCTGTTGGCCGCCCTGGCCTCCAGCGCACAGGCACAGACCCTCCCCCCGCGCAGCCAATGGCAGGCCAGCAGTTCCTCGCAGCAGGTACCGGCGATGGCGATCAGCCACCTGATCGACGGCGACCCGAAGACCGTCACCGGCGGCGCCTTCAGCCCCGGCCACTGGTTCCAGATCGATCTGGGGGCCCCCGCGATGATGGCCGGCGTACGCCTCACCTGGGATGTCTCCAACCCGGAAGGCTATTCGCTGCAGACCTCGCTGGACGGCCAGCAGTGGCAGACCGCGTACACCATGGCCGATTCGCTGGGCGATGTGGAAACGCTGTACTTCGCGCCGCGGCAGGCGCGCTACCTGCGGCTGGCCAGCCCGCAGCGCACCTCCGACTGGGGCGTGTCGATCTTCGAGATGGAGCCGTTGGACAGCACGCTCAGCGCACGCATCAGCGGTATCGATGCAACGCAGGCAGCGGCGCTCTGGCAAGGGAGTGGCACGGTCGCAATGCCGGCCGGAAAGGGAGGCGCTCACGCGTTTGAGATCACCCTGCCCCGCGCGCAGTCCACGGCTGGCCTGGTAGTGGAATGGGCGGATGGTGCGCGCGGCGCTGCTCGATTGCAGGCGCAGGACGCGCAAGGCCGCTGGCAGGATCTCGCACACGATGCACAGGCGGCCAGCCATCGGCAAAGCTGGTTGGCCGCCACTGCAGCACAACCCTTGCGTGCATTGCGCCTGAGCGTGGACGGCGCCGCACCGCAGATCGCGCGACTGCGCCTGCTCGGCCCGAAAGCCGTGATGACACCGATGAAGCAGTACCAGATCGCCGCCAGCGGCGCGCAGCGCGCGTTGTTCCCGGCGTCGCTGCAGATGCAGCAGACCTATTGGACCGCAGTGGGCGTGCATGCGGGCCGACAGAAATCGATCTTCGACGAATACGGCAATCTGGAAGCCTTCAAGGGCGCGCCACTGGTGCAGCCGATCTGGCGAAGTGCTGACGGCCGCGCCGCTGGCGCGGCAGGACAGCCGATACAGCACGCGCTGCGGGATGGCTGGAAGCCGATGCCCTCCGCTACGTGGTCACCGCAGCCCGGGCTGGAGTTGCGCAGCGAGGTATTCGCCATCGAGCGCAACGGCCAGCCGGTAACGTTCCTGCGTCATCGCCTGCACAACACCGGAAAAACCGGGATCGACGGCACACTCAGCCTGGTCGTGCGCCCGATGCAGATGAATCCGCCGTGGCAGAACGGCGGGCTGTCACCCATTCGCGATGTGGCGATCGATGGACAGGCTGTGCGCATCAACGGGCGCACGCTGCTGCGGTCGCTCACGCCGGTGGCTGCGTCTGGTACGGCGCCGTTCGGCACGGATGGCGCCACGGAAATCACCGCGAACATTGCTGCCGGCCAACTGCCTTCCGCGCAACGGGCGCACGATGACCAGGGTCTTGCCTCGGCTGCGTTGAACTACCGCGTCTCGTTGGCGCCGGGCGCCAGCGATGCCATCGTGGTCGCGTTCCCCTTGGGTACTGCCGCCGCCGATACCAAGGGCGCGCTGCCCGAAGCGCCTGCGCTCGATCTGGCCACGCTGCCCCGCGATGCCAATGCGGCGTTCGATTGCCTGGCCACGCAGGCCTCCGCCGACTGGCAGGCACGGCTGGGTCAGGTCGGCCTGCGCCTGCCCGATCCCTCACTGGTCGACATGCTGCGCGCGCAGGCCGCCTACATGCTGATCAACCAGACCGGCCCGGCGATGCAGCCCGGTCCGCGCAACTACAACCGCTCCTTCATCCGCGACGGCATGGCCACCTCGGCGGTGCTGCTGCGCATGGGCGAAGCCCGCGTCGCGCGCGACTACCTGGCCTGGTACAGCGAACACGGTGTGCATGCCAACGGTCTGGTCTCGCCGATCCTCAACGACGATGGCACTGTCAACACCGGCTTCGGTTCGGACATCGAGTACGACAGCCAAGGCCAGTACGTGGCACTGGTGGCCGATGTCGCGCGCCTGGATGGCGGACCCGAGTCGGTACGTGCCTATCTGCCGAAAGTGAAAGCGGCGCTGCGTTTCCTGCAGGAACTGCGCGAACGCACGCTGGTGCCCGGCTACAAGGCCGACCAGCCGGCGCCGGAGCGCTTCGCCGGCATCCTTGCGCCGTCGATCAGCCATGAGGGCTATCCGTCCCCTACCCACAGCTACTGGGATGACTACTGGGGCCTGAAGGGCTGGCATGACGGTGCGTGGCTGGCCGAATCGCTGGGCGACCACGAGACCGCAATGTGGGCACGCGAGCAGTACAAGCTGCTCTACGACGCGCTGCACGCCTCGATCCGGGCGACGATGGCGTGGAAGGGCATCGACTTCATTCCCTCTTCGGCCGACCTGGGCGATGGCGATCCAACCGGCGTATCGATCGCACTGGACCCCACCGGTGCGCAGAGCGTGCTGCCGCCCGAGGCGTTGCGCACCACCTTTGCCCGATATCTGGACGACGTGCGCAAGCGCAGCCAGCCAGGCGCGCTGTACGCCTATACGCCGTATGAGATCCGCAACGTGCTGAGCTATGTGCACCTGGGCCAGCCGCAGGTGGCCGATGAGCTGCTGCAGGGGCTGCTGCATGACCGGCGCCCGCTTGAGTGGCAGGTGCTGGCCGAGGTCGTGCACTCGCGCCTGCGTTTCCCGCGCTACCTGGGCGACATGCCGCACACCTGGATCGGCGCCGAGTACGGCCGCACGCTGTTCGGCATGCTGATGCGCGAGGACGATGATGCGCTGTCGCTGCTGCCAGGTACGCCACCGTCGTGGGTGGCTGGCGATGGGCTGGCGGTGGAACGCCTGCCGACGGCGTACGGCACGCTGCAGATGCAGGCGCGGCAGCGCGAAGGGGTGCTGACGGTCACGCTGGGCAAGGGGTTGCGCAGCGGGACGGCGGTGAAGGTCTGGTGGCCGGCGCGCACGATGCCGAAGACGGTACGTGTGGATGGGCGTAGCGTTTCAAACTTCGATGCCGAGGGGGTGCGTTTGGCAAAGCCGTTCAAAACGCTGGAGGCGCGTTGGTAGAGGCGAGCTTGCTCGACTGCATGTCGCCGATCACCATGCGCCAGTCGAGCAAGCTCGACTCTACAGGGGCCCTCCGGGCCACGCCCGGTGTCATTGCAGCGTCGGCAATCCCGGCGGATTGGTCTGCGACTGCGGCACCGCCTCCTCGGCCACGTTCCATCGTTCCAGCGCCTGTGCGTAAGTGCCGCTGCCGATCTGGGTGTTCAATGCCTGCGTCACCGCATCGGCCAGGCCGCTGCCCTTACGGGTGGTCACCGAGATCGCCGCGGCGTTCGGCCAGCCGCCAGGGAACAGGCCCACACGCCGCACCTTGCCATCGCGTGCCGAATAAGCGCCGGTGGCATTGGGCTCGAACGAGACATCGGCGCGGCCGGTGATCACCGCCAAGCGGCCGACCACCGCGTCGTCGAAGTACTGGTACTCCACCGGCTTCAGGCCGGCAGCGATGTTCTGCTGGTCCCACTGGCGCAGGATCTGGTCCTGGTTGGTGCTGGCGCCCACCACCACCTTCAGCCCGGCGACGTCGGCGGGCTTTTCGATCTTCTGTATCGGCCCATCGGCGCGCGTGTAGATGCCCAGCAGGTCGTAACGATAACTGGAGAAATCGAACTTCTTCTTGCGCTCCTCGGTGACCGTCACATTGGAGAGCACCGCATCGTACTTGCCCGATTCCAGCCCCAGCGGCCAGTCAGGCCAGGCCACCGGTACGATCACCAGCTTCAGGCCCAGCCCATCGGCGATCAGCCGCGCGATGTCGGGCTCGATGCCGACAACGTCCTTGCTGTCGGCACCATAGTCGGCCAGCGGCAGCTGTCCCGGATGAGTGGCCACGGTGAATGTGCCGGGGGTGACGAAGCGATAGTCGGCCGGGATCAACGCCTGAGCCTTCGGGTCAAACGTACCCTTCAGCACGGCCGTGTTCGCACCGGCCAGGCTGGTCGCGGCCACGGCGCCGGCATCCGGTGCCTGGCGTACGCGCGAATAGACGATGCCGGCGATGCCGACGACCAGCACGCCCACGATCAACAGGTTGCTGCGCGAGGGACGACGCGGTGCTGCAGGGCTCATGATGTTCCTACCGGGGTTACAGGGTCTTGGCCAGGAATTCGGCGGTGCGTTGCTGGCGCGGGCGTTCGAACAACGCCTCGGGCGTGCCCTGCTCGATCACCCGCCCCTGGTCCATCATCACCACGTGGTCGGCCACGCGACGGGCGAAACTCAGTTCATGGGTGACGATCACCAGCGTGGTGCCGGAACGGGCCAGCTCCTCGATCACGCTGAGTACTTCAGCCACCAGTTCCGGGTCCAGTGCCGAGGTCGGTTCATCGAACAGCAGCACCTTCGGTTGCAGCGCCAGTGCGCGGGCGATCGCGATGCGCTGCTGCTGGCCACCGGACAGCTGGCGCGGGAACGCATCGGCCTTGTCGGCCAGGCCAACCCGCTCCAGCAGCGTCCGCGCCTGCTGCTCGGCCTGCGCACGCGGCACGCCGCGCACCGCCATTGGTGCCTCGATGATGTTTTCCAGCGCGGTCAGGTGCGGGAACAGGTTGAATCCCTGGAACACCATGCCCACTTCCGCACGACGGCGGCGGATCTCACGCTCGGGCAGTTCGTACAACGTGTCATCCTCGCGGCGGTAGCCGATCAGCTGGCCGCCGACAGTCACGTAACCGCCGTCGGCGCGTTCGAGGTGGTTGATCAGCCGCAGCAGCGTGGACTTGCCGGCGCCGGACGGGCCGATCAGCACCGTCACGCTGCCTGCGCGCAGGTCCAGGTTCACGTCTTCCAGCACCGGCTGGTCGCCGAACACCTTGCCTACGCCGTGCAGCGACACCGCAGCTCCCTCGCCCGCTTCCACCTGCGTGGCGATGCGCGGGCGGCTTGCCACGCGCGGCGCGGCTTCGCTCTGCACACGCGGGGGCGATGACACCCGCGACACCGAGCGCTCGCGCTGCAGCTGGCCACGCGCGAAGCGTTGCTCCACGCGCCGCTGCAACAGCGACAGCACGGTAAGGATTACCAGGTACCAGACCGTGGCCACCATCAGCAGCGGCACCACCTCCAGATTGCGGCGGTAGATTACCTGCACGGTGTAGAACAGTTCCGGCAGCGCCAGCACGTAGACCACCGAAGTGCTCTTGGCCAGGCCAATCACATCGTTGAAGGCGGCCGGCAGGATCGAGCGCATCGCCTGCGGCAGGATGATGCGGCGCACCTGGCGGCTACGCGGCAGGCCAAGCGCGGCGGCCGCTTCGTACTGTCCGTGGTCCACCGACAGAATCCCGCCGCGGATCACCTCGGCCGAGAACGCCGCCTGGTTCAAGGTAAGACCCAGCACCGCCGCAGTGAACACACCAATCAGCTGCGTGGTCGGGTAGGAGAACAGGCTGATGCCGGTGAAGGGAACGCCCAGTTCGATGGTGCTGTACAGATAGCCCAGGTTGTTCAGCAGCAGCAACAGCACCAGCAGCGGAATCGAACGGAACAACCACACGTAGCCCCACGACACCGCCGACAGCAGCGGCGAGCCGGACACCCGGGCCAACGCCAGCAAGGTACCCAGCGCGAAGCCGAGGCCGGTGCCGAGTGCAGTCAGCAGCAGCGTGCGGCCCAGGCCTTCCAGCACCGGGCGTGCGAAGAACCACTCGGCGAAGGTGCCCCAGCCCCAGCGCGGATTGCCCAGCACGGACTGCAGCCCGATCAGGATCAGCGCCAGTGCCAATACTGTGCCGAACACCTGCAGCGGATGCCGGGCGGGCACGATCTTCAGCGCAGGTGCTGGCGCAGGACGGGCGGCAATGCCATCCAATGCAGTCGAAGGCGTGCTCATGCGTGGGCTCCGTGCAACACGGTCTGCGTAGGCGCAACAACAGGCGCCGGCGCACGTAGATGCTTCTCGAACGGCAGATGCGCGATGGTTTCCGGGTCGGCCTCCAGATCGAACAGCGCGGTGTAGCCATGGCTGAGGTACAGGCCAACCGCTTCAGGCTGGCGGAAGCCGGTGGTCAGGAACACGCGCCGATAGCCTTGGCGCGCCGCCTGGTCTTCCAGTTCCTGAAGCACGCGACGCGCGATGCCCTGCCGGCGCAGCCCGGGCAGCGTCCA
Organism: Stenotrophomonas sp. GD03654; assembly: GCF_029845105.1. Taxonomy (NCBI): domain Bacteria; kingdom Pseudomonadati; phylum Pseudomonadota; class Gammaproteobacteria; order Lysobacterales; family Lysobacteraceae; genus Stenotrophomonas; species Stenotrophomonas sp. GD03654. The sequence goes on from NZ_JAOCLC010000001.1 coordinate 98,950, forward strand.
GATGCGTTTGAATTCGGCGGTTTCCGGATCGCGGTGCGGCATGAAGGCGCCGCCGGAGATCGCCACGCCGTCTCGCAGCAGCAGTACGAACGCCCCTACCGGGGCAGCAAAGGCCTGCGCCGGGTAGCGCTGCAGCTCCTCCCGGGCGCTGCCACCGATGCGTCGGCGCACGTCGGCGTAGCGGCTGTCGTACTCCTGTTCCAGGCCATCGAACAGAGGCCGTGCCAGCGGATCATCCACCGAGGTATAGAGGAAGCGTTCGTTGCTGCTCATGCCACGTCCTTCACCAGATAGTCTTCGGCCAGCCGCGCCCAAAGGCTGGCGGCCGGTGCGATGGCCGCGTCGTTGAACACGTAGCGCGGGCTGTGCAGCGGCGCACTGTCGCCGTTGCCAACGAACACGAAGCTGCCCGGCCGCGCCTGCAGCAGGAACGCGAAGTCCTCACTGGCAGTGCGCGGTGCGAATTCGGGCACCACCTGCCCGGCACCGAATCCCTGCACAGCGACCTCGCGGATGTAGGCAGTCTGCTGCGGGTGGTTGATCACGCTGGGGAAGCCGCGCGGGAACTCGATCTCGGCACGCGCACCGAACGCGGCGGCGGTCTGCTCGGCAATCCTGGTGACCCGGCGCCGCAGGGTGTCGCGTACCTCGGGCAGGTAGGCGCGCACGGTCAGCTTCAGCTCGACCACGTCCGGAATCACATTGGCGGCCTGGCCGCCGTGGATCGAACCGACAGTGACTACGCCCATCTGCCGCGGGTCGACATTGCGTGACACCACGCTCTGCAACGCGGTAACGATGTGCGCCGCCGCCAGGATTGGGTCAACGCTACCCTGCGGCTCGGCGCCGTGACCGCCCTTGCCGATCACCTTCAGCCGCGCCCAGTCCACCGACGCCATCGCCGGGCCATCGACGAAGCCGAAGTGGCCCACCGGCACGCCCGGCCAGTTATGCAGGCCATAGATTGCATCCACCGGGAAGCGCTCGAACAGGCCATCTGCAATCATCTTCGAAGCACCCGAACCGGTTTCCTCGGCCGGCTGGAACACCAGCTGCAGGGTGCCGTCGATAGCACCATGATGAGCCAGGTAATGCGCTGCCGACAGCAGGATGGCGGTGTGACCATCGTGGCCGCAGGCATGCATCAGCCCCTCGGTCTGGCTGGCATAGGCCAGGCCGGAGTCCTCGTGGATCGGCAGTGCATCGATGTCGGCGCGCAGACCAAGACGACGGCTGCCCTGCCCTCGCTGCAGCGTGCCGACGACGCCGGTGCCACCGAGGCCGGTGGTCACCTCATAGCCCCACTGCTGCAGCAGTTCGGCCACTCGGGCGCTGGTGCGGTGCTCCTCAAAGGCCAGCTCCGGGTACCGGTGCAGGTCATGACGGATCGCAATGGCGGCCTCGGCGCGTGCTGCGATTTCGGGCAGCACGCCGATGGACGCAGGATCTCGCCGGGCATGGCCCAGCGCTACCGAATTCTCTCCGCTCATCGCCCTACCCCACCTTCCGCGCCGGTTCGGCATCGGTCGCATGACGGCTGGCCTTGTACGGCAGGCCCAAGTGCTCGCGCAGGGTCTGCCCTTCCAGCTCGCGCTGGTGGTAGCCGCGCGCCTGCAGGATCGGCAGCACCTGGGTCACGAAATCGTCCAGGCCTTCGCGCTGTGCGGCGAAGCCGAGAATGAAACCGTCGCTGGCACCGGCGTCGAACCAGCGGATCAGCTCATCGGCCACGTGCTCCGGCGTGCCGATGAAGTTCGGTCGCGGGCTCACCGCTTCAAGCGCCACCTGGCGCAGGCTCAGGCCCTTCTCACGCGCATCCCGCTTGATGCGGTCGGTGGTGGAACGGAACGAATTGCTGCCGATGTCACCCAGCTCCGGGAACGGTGCATCCGGGTCGTACTGGCTGAAATCGTGGTGGTCGAAGAAGCGGCCGAGATAGGCCAGTGCGTCCTCCAGCGTGGCCAGTGCGGCGATTGCCTGGTACTTGGCTTCGGCCTCTTCGGCAGTGCGGCCGACGATGGGGCCGATACCCGGGAAGATCTTCACGTCATTGCCGCTGCGGCCGTGCGCGATCGCCGAATTCTTCACCTTCTGGGTGAATGCGCGGGTTTCTTCCAGCGACGGCGAATGGGTGAACACCGCATCGGCGTACTTGCCAGCCAACGCAATGCCATCATCGGAAGAACCCGCCTGGAAAATCACCGGCTGGCCCTGTGGCGAACGCTGGATGTTGAGCGGACCTTCCACCTGGAAGAAGCGCCCCTTGTGATCGAGCCGGCGGAACTTCTCCGGTGCAAAGAACGTGCCGCTGTCGCGCTCGCGCACGAAGGCGTCGTCGTCCCAGGAATCCCACAGTCCCTGCACCACCTCCAGGTACTCGTCGGCGATCTGGTAGCGCAGCGCGTGCTCCGGGTGCGGCCGGCCGTAGTTGCGGCCAGAGCCCTCCAACGGCGAGGTCACCACGTTCCAGCCAGCGCGGCCGCCGCTGAGCAGATCCAGCGAGGCGAACTGCCGGGCCACCGTGAACGGGTCGCTGTAGGAGGTCGACAGCGTACCGGCCAGGCCGATCTTCTTCGTCGCCGTCGCCAGTGCCGACAGCAGCGAGATCGGCTCGAAGCGGTTGAGGAAGTGCGGAATCGACTTCTCGTTGATGTACAGGCCATCGGCCACGAAGCCGAAGGCGATGCCGTTGTCCTCGGCAGTGCGCGCGATGTCGATGTAGAACTGCAGGTTGACGCTGGCATCGGCCGGGTTGGATGGATGCTTCCAGGCATGCATGTGACTGCCGGGGCCCTGCAGCATGATGCCGAACGGAATGTGGCGCGGGGTCGTGCTCATGGGAATCGCTCCTGCAGGTCAGGCCACCGCCGCGCGCGGCGCGGGCGACAGCAGTTCAAGGGATGTCAGGCGTGCGTCGAGGTCGGCCACCGGCGCATCGAGAATGAACTCGCCCACGCCGAAGCGCCGGTGCAGCGCATCCAGTTCGTCACGCACGTGCTGCGCATCGCCAGACAACACGCTCGGGCGGGTTTCCTCGATGCGGAAGTCGGCCACGCCCACCTGGCGCGCGTACTCGGCAGCCGCCTCCGGGCTGGGCAGGTTCACCGCTTGCCCGGGACCGAGGTGCAGCTTGTAGACCCGCAGCGCACCGATGTGACGCGCTGCGGCTTCAGCAGTCGGTGCGGCGAAGGCCACCGTGGCCAGCAGCGGTGGCTGCGAGGAGACGCTGCGATAGGCATCGAACGCAGCCTCGATGTGTTTCGGGTCGCCATCAAAGTGCGCGGCGTAGACGAAGCGCCAGCCCAGCTCGGCCGCCTGCTTGGCGCTCTGCGGGCTGGCACCGAGCAGAAAGCGCTCCGGCGCCTGCTGCGGGATCGGGCGCGCCTGCGCCTCGGCGTCGGTACCCGACAGGTAGCCCTCCAGGTCGCGCAGCTGCTGGTCGAAATCGGCAAACGCCGGCCGCCCCGCTGCCAATGCAGCCGTAGAGGCCGGCAGGCCACCGGGGGCCTTGCCCACGCCGAGGTCAACACGCCCCGGCGCCAGCGCCGACAGCAGGTTGAAGTTCTCCGCGACCTTGTACGGCGCATAGTGGCGCAGCATCACCCCACCGCTGCCGATGCGGATGCGCCGGGTCTGCGCCAGTACCCAGGCCGCGAGCACTTCCGGTGCGGGGCTGGCCAAGGTCGGCGCGGCATGGTGCTCGGCAAACCAGTACCGGTGGTAACCCAACTGCTCGGCACGCTGTGCCAGCTGCAGGCTGTTGCGCAGCGCCTGCTCCGGTGAGGCGCCCTCGGCCACCGGGCTCTTGTCCAACACGCTGATCTGATAACTCATGGTCGCGTCCTCGCTCAGGGGTGGGCCACGGGAATGCCAAGCAACCCGTTCAGCGCAGCCAGGATCGGTTCGGCACCGGAGATGTACTGGCGATCCTGGTGCGCGCCACTGGCCAGGTCGCTGTGCACGCCCTGCGGCAGCACCAGCTTCGGCAGCGACTGGTCCTTCTCGCCGATCTCGGCGATCACCTCGTGGCGCGGCCGCGCAAAACCGATGCGGCGCACGTCCAGCTGCGCGTCCAGGCCGTCGATGCTCGACAGCGCCCCTTCCAGCAACAGGCTGTGCCGGCAGAAGAAGCGCTGGCCGGGAATCTGTCCGTCCTCGAACTCACGGTCGAGCAGGAACAGGATGGGCTTATCGTTTGCGTCCAGACTCACGGGGTCGTCCTCATCGGGGGCGGCCATGCGATGCCGCGTCGATATCGATGCTAGAGATGACAGCCGTCGGCACGGCGATGCCAGGCGACAATCGGCGGTCAGATCCGGCCATGCAGATGCGCCTTGGCCATAAGCAAAGCGCCGCCGGTTATGGCGTCAGGCGATGCGTCGCAGCGGCGCCGCTACCGCCAGCGACTGCGTGGCCAGATGCCCGGCCGCACGCTCGGTCGCCAGCGCGATGCGCGCCTGCAAGGCCACACTGGTGATGTGCTCACCGTCGAAGTCGGCCGGCGTGGCGTACACCCCGATCGGCAGCGTGTGCGCCTGCAGGAAACTGAACAACGGCCGCAGCTGGTGATCGATCACCAGCGCATGGCGCTCACTGCCACCGGTTGCCGCCAGCAGTACCGGCGTATCCACCAGCGCTTCCAGTTCGATGAAGTCGACCAGGTGCTTGAACAGGCCCGGATACGATCCACGGTGCACGGGCGCTGCCACCACGAGTAGTTCGGCGGTCTCGATGGTCCGCAGCGCCTGTTCCACTGCCGGTTCCACTTCACCCCGCGACAGTGACTGGCCCAGCGAGCGTGCAATCGGCGCCAGCTCCACCCGCTCCACGCTGGCATGCACCCGCTCCTGCAGAGACGCCAGCAGATACCGCACCAGCAGCAACGTACGCGACGTCGCCGAACTGGTCGGCGACCCCACCAATGCAACCACCTTCAATGCAGAAGACATGAACTGCTCCTCGATGATGCCGGACTACGTCCGGCCGCCCTTTGCCTTTTATAGAGTCGAGCCATGCTCGACTGCTCCAGATCAGAACCGGTAACTGACCCGCCCGTACCAGTACGCCCCAACGTTGCTCAGCACATCGCCGTTGTCCCAGGTCGTCTCGATACTGGCCACATCAGTGGCGCTGCGCGCGTACTCGGGCACCTTGCGCGTGCGCTTGTAGAACACGTTGTTGATGCCCAGCGCCGCGCTCCAGCCCGCCCCCAGCTCCACGCCACCGGACAGGTTGGTCACCAGCACCGGCGGCTGCTTGTACTCCACGCCGTTGTTCAGGCGCTTGATCGGGCCGTAGTAGGTGAAGTCCAGGTTCGAGCGCCAGCGCCCGTTCTGCCAGCCCAGCCCGGCCACCTGGGTGTAGCTGGGCGTGCGGAAGCGCAGCGCGTACTCGCTGGACCTGGTCAGCAGGTTGATGTTCGGCAGCCCCTGCAGCGCCGCCGGAATGTCGCTGACCTTCTGGATGGTGGTACGGCCGACGTTGGCCGCGTAGCTCCAGCGCAGCTTGCCCCACGTGGTTTCCTGATTCGCCTCCAGCGTCAGCTCGACACCGCGTGTACGCGTGTTGCCCACGTTGGTGAAGTAGCTGGCATAGAACGCATCACCCGGCAGAATGCTGATGCCGGCCGAGCCCAGCAGCGCATCGATGGTGCTCTTCTGCGCCGCACTCAGCACCGTGCCGCTGTTGTCGGTGACGCGCGCCGGATCCTGCGCGTTGTAACCGATCTGGCTTGACTGACCGAGCTGGCCGCGGATGTCGATCTGATAGGCATCCACTGCCAGGTGGAACGCCGGGCTCGGGTCCCAGGTCACGCCCAGGCTGTAGTTGGTGGCTTTCTCGGGCTTCAGCGGCGTGGCACCCAGTGCGATCGCCGCCGGCGAAGACACCTGTGCCACCAGCGTGGTCCCGCACGGGCAGCTGCCAGTGGCCTGGTAGAACTGCGCGCCCAGGCTGGGGGCGTGGAAGCCGTTGCTGACCGTGGCGCGCACCCCCAGCGCATCGGTGAAGTCGAAGCGCGTGGTCAGGCGGCCGGTGGAGACGCTGCCGAAGTCGGAATGGTCTTCCCAGCGCGCGGCCGCATCCAGATACCAGCGCGAGGTGATGTTGGTGGCCGCACCCACGTACACCGCCTTGCTGTTGCGGGTCGCCTTCACCGCATCGGCGGTGGAATAGCCGACGAACGCTGCGGCACCGAAGCCGGTGTACGACTCCCACTGCCCTGCCCCGCGTTCGTACTGTTCGTGCTGGTACTCGGCGCCCGCGCTCACTTCCAGTGGCGAGGCGAACGCTGCGACCTCGAAGCCACGCCGCAGGTCCAGGTTGGCGATGCCCTGCTGGTAGTCCAGCTTGCCGTCATAGAAATCAGTGGGCGAGCCGGGGTATGGCAGCGAGTAGTTCACCGAGTTGCGCGTATAGGTACGCACTGTGCTGCGGTTGCCGGTCAGGCTGGCGTCGTAGTCCCAGCCCGCGACCTGGCCTTTCACGCCTGCGGTGCCCGTGTACTGCTTTTCCTTGGTTTCCAGCACCGGAAGGAAGCCATCGGGAAACACGCTCAGCACGCCGGGTGCCTTGTAGGTAGTGAAGATGGTCGCCGGCAGGCGGAAGTTCTGGATCGCCTGCGCGGTGCGGTCGCTGGCGGTGGCATTGGCGTAGAACTGTGCGCTGTCGCCCAGGCCATGGCCCACGTTCACCGCGAAGGCCTTCAGCGCATACGACGGCGAGCTGAGGATGGTATTGGCCTCGGCATTGCGGCTGGCTTCAGCCGGGTTCGGCGTTGCGCCGGCCGGCAACCGGTTGTTCGGACGCAGCGCCACCCGATTGCCATTCGCATCCACGGCCGGGTAACTCAAGTAGCCATCGATGTAGCGGCGGGTACGAATCGCATGATGCTGGCGGGTGGTCTCGCCGGACAGGTTGATGAACCCATCCTGGCCCCACGGCAGGCCGACATTGGCGCGCGCGCTGGTACGCGAACCATCGCCATCGATGCTCTGTCCGCTTTCCACGGCAAACTCGCCACCGTGCGCCTGCGATTTCAGGATCACATTGACCACGCCAGTGATCGCGTCAGAACCGTAGATCGCCGAAGCGCCATCGCGCAGCACTTCCACATGGTCGATGGCCGAGACCGGAATCAGTGCCAGGTCTGCCCAGGCGTGCCCTGGGAAGCCGCCACCATTCGCCCCGCTCACATAGGCGCTGGCATTGCGGCGCTTGCCGTTGACCAGCACCAAGGTGTAGCCGGGCGACAGGTTGCGCAGTTGGTAGCCGCGGATCAGGCTCTCCTGGTCGCTCTGGTAGCCGCCGATCTGGCTCAGTGACGGCAGCGCACGCTGCAGCGCTTCCAGCAGGTTGGCCTGGCCGGTGGAGGCAAGGTCCTCGGCGGAGATCACATCGATAGGCGTGGAGCTGTTCTTCACCGTACGCGTGCTGGTGCGCGAGCCGGTCACCACCACCGCATCCAGCGTGGATGCCGCGACATTGGCGGAGGCTGCCGTGGTGGCAGGATCCGCATCGGCTTCAGCGGCATGGCTGGACGACGCGGCAAGGACGGCTGTGATCAGAACAGCGAGAGAGCTCAGGACAGGGGCGTGGGCGGCAGGCATGGGGGCTCGTGGGGGTGGGCCGGAAACACGCTTCCATTCAAGGGCCAGTTCACCCACGGCAACAGGCGGGATCGCGTCACCCAACCGTCATATCCGGCCACCCACATGACTGCTGGTAATGAGGTTAGGTGGCATTGCCGGTGCACTGCTGTCTGTAGAGCCGAGCCCACGCTCGGCTGCTCTTCGTGACGGCGTCAGATGCATCCACTTCTGCCAATTTTGAGCCGAGCGTGGGCTCGGCTCTACAGGAAGGGATCCGACCCCGGGGCCGCACATGCTCCACAGGCATCACCTCATGCCCGCGCAGCACTCTGCGGCGCACATCACCACCCGTAGCATCAAGCCATGCCCAGTCCATCCGCCGATCCCAACGCGCCGCTCGTCGCCATCGTCGCCTGCCACGGCCAGGGGCTGTTCGAGTTCGGCTGTGCGGTGGGCCTGTTCGCGCCGGTACGGCCAGAACTCGGCGTGGCCTGGTACCGCACCCAGCTCTGCGCAGGCGAGCCCGGCGCACTGCGCATGCTCGGTAGTACCCAGGTGCAGCTGCCCTACGCGCTCGATGCCGTCGACGACGCCGACATCATCGTCATCCCCGGTTGGCGCGAACCCAGCGAGCGCCCACCGCAGGCACTGCTCGATGCACTCATCCGTGCCCACGCACGCGGCGCGCGCATCGCCTCGATCTGCTCCGGTGCCTTCGTGCTGGCCTGGGCCGGGCTGCTCGATGGCCGCCAGGCCACCACCCACTGGCGCCTCACCGAAGCGCTGGCACGCGACTTCCCGCGCATTGATGTGCGCGAGGATGTGCTCTATGTGGATACTGGCAGCATCATCACCTCGGCCGGCTCAGCCACCGGCATGGACATGATGCTGCACATGGTCCGCAAGGATTACGGCGCACGCGTGGCCAACCTGGTCGCCGAGCGGCTGGTGCTGGCACCGTGGCGCGATGCCGGGCGCAGCCAGCGCGTCAGCCGCGCGATCCCCAACGGGGAACCGACGCGTCTGGCGAAACTCATGGAGTGGATGCGCCGCAACCTGCGCGAGCCCCATTCACTGGGCAGTCTCGCCGAGCAGGCTGCACTCAGCCAACGCACCTTGCAGCGGCAGTTTCTGGAAGCCACGGGCCTGTCGCCGATCGACTGGCTGATCCGCGAGCGCGTGGCCTTCGCCCGCGAACTGCTGGAAACCACCGACCGGCCATTGCAGTGGATTGCAGAACAGGCCGGTTTTGGTTCGCAGGAATCCTTCCGACGGCACTTCCGAGGTCAGGTCGATGCGAGCCCTACCGAGTACCGCAGCCAGCATCGCGGCGGTATTGGCGCGGATCGGTTGGTGGGCTGCTGATCCAACTCAGCGCTCTCCAGCGCCACGTGAGAAAAGGCTCACGGCGGACGGTGGAGACCCACGTATAGTGATGGGCGTCACACGAAGCCCCTTCCATGCTCCACGCATTTGCTTACTCCAGCCACATGTCGGCTGGGCTTTCCGATGAAACCCTCCGCCAGATCGTCTCGGGCTCTGCCGCGTTCAATCGCCGGGTGGACGTCACCGGAGCGCTGCTCGTCGACGGGCAGCGGTTTTTCCAGTACATCGAAGGCCCGCCCGACGGCCTGGAGGCGGTCAGGCGCCGCATCCATGACAGCCGTTCGCATGCTGCCGTGTTGCCGGTACTGGACATGGCGATCAGTACCCGTGCCGTTCCCTACTGGGCCATGACCCACATCGAGACCGGGCAGATCGTGGTGTCCGGCCTGGTCAATGCGCGATGGGACGAGTTTGGCCACTCCGTTCCCGGCATGGATCAGCTCGTCGGCCTGCTGCGTCCGCACTTTCCGCGCATCGGCACCGCCGGTGCACGACGCGCGACCGCCGGATGCACCTGAACCGCCGCCGCGCGCGCGCTGGCCCGCGCGGCCATGTGACTCCTGCGGCCGTCATCATTCAAAGCGTCTTCCCCACGGTCTTCTCCACGCCCACAGCATGTCTCCACCCGCTCATTCATCAACGGACGCAAGCGCATTGCCCGCTGACCTGTTCGAAATCGTCGTCATGCGTGCAGGCACGGCCCTGTTCGCGATCGACGTGCGGGCAGCCATCGAAATACGCGGCCCGGAGAGGTTCGGCCCGGTAGATCATCCGGGCAGGCCGACCCTGGAGGTGCGCGGGCAAGCGTTGCCGGTGGCCGACCTGTGCAGCATGAGCGGTCAACCGGCATTCGAGGGTGGATGCCCGGCCATGCTGTTGATCAAGGCAGGCACTTCAACGCTGGCACTGGCTGTTGACGAGGTGCTGCAGATCGAGACGCCAGATGCATCTCCAGACGTATCCGCGCCTGCCCAAGGTCGATCGTTCAACTTCTGCAGCCGACACGTCCAGATCGATTCCGCACGTTCGGCTGCGCTGATCGAACCGCAGTCGCTGCTGGCTGCACTCGCGGTGCGGGACTGAGGCGCATCTGCTCAAGTTCGCCTGCAAACCGCCTGAAACCGCATGCGCCAGCACTGCGCGGCAAAGCCGATCACAAACGCCACCGTCAATCCCAGCAGCGTCTGCAGCACCACCGGGGACATCGGCGCCGCAGCAATCGGATGCGCTGCCGGCAAGCGGGTCAACGTTTCATTGACGCCGGGTACCAACGACAGCAGGAAGCTGAAAGACAGCGCGAACGTTGACAGGTAACGCGCTGCGCGCCCCAGCCAGCGCAGCCGGGCGGCCAGCACGCCGCCGAATGCCACCAGCAGCACGATCACCCCGAATGCGTGGCCGGGGTTGATCCCGCCCGTGCTGGACACGGTGAACGACGTGGCCACCGACAGCACCAGTCCGAGCAGGTACAACTTGCCGGAACGTGTGGCTGGGTCGATCGCGCGATGGCGAATGAAGGCATACAGGCCGGCGAACAGCGGTACCAGGCTGACTGCCGTGTGGATCACGCCCAGGGGGGACAGAGAGTGCGACATGGAACATCTCCAGAGTTAAATGTACCTACTAGTAGGTAGACTAATGGTTCAAAAAGAAGGCCCACGTCGCCGCAGGCCCCACCACAGTCATGTCAGGCAGTCGCGCTCACCCGCGCAATGGCCAATCGCGCCAGTGCCGCGAACGTCGCCGCATCACCGAAACCGCGCGCGGCCAGCATCGCACCATGCACCGACGACATGAACGCCTTGGCCTCGTCTGCAGGGGAACCCTGCAGGCGCAACTGGCCCTGCGCCGCGCCCTTCTCCAGCGTCACCGTCAGCCACCCGCTCAGATCCTCGAAATGCCCGCGCACCTCATCGGCAATCTCAGCAGGGATCATCGGTGCCTCTGCCGCCAGCATCGCGCAGATGCAGAACGACGACGTGCCGCCCGCAATACAGCTGGACCAGTAATCCACATAGGCGTTGAGCTCCTGCAGCGGGTCGGCCAGCTGCCGGTCCAGCAGGGCCAGGCCTTCGCGCGCCTCGGCCCGGTACAGTTCAACCACCGTGCGCACCAGGTCTGCCTTGCTGGGGAAGTGGTGATGGATGCTGGCCTTGCTGATGTTCACCCGCACCGACACGTCCGCATAGCTGAAGCCGTTGTAGCCACCGGCCTCCAGCAGCGTACGGGCGTGGGCCAGGATCTCCTGGGCCTTGGGCGAGAGCGACTCTTTCATGCAGCCAACCTACTAGTAGATTGGCTCGCTGTCAACTTCACCCTGCTGGGCTCGCCGGGCATGGCCCGGCGCTACCCGCGCCCCGCTCAGTTCTCCTGCACCAGCTTGAACTCGCGCAGCAGCCCGCCGATCTGGGTCTTGTCCAGCTTGTTCATCAGCAGGTTGCGCAGGAACGCTGGCCCGGGAATGTCCAGTTCCTTGCCATCACGCAGGCGTCCGCTCGCGGCCAGCAGCGAGCGCACGTCATACGTGGAATTGAACACCTCCGGCACGCCACGCTCGATCCCCAGCAAGGTGTACACCGCTTCCATCGGCGTGCGCACCGAGTACTCGGTGGTGAAGATGCAGTCGCGCTGTTTCGATTCGGCGAACTGACCGATGAAGGCGAAGTTCACCGCACCTTCCGGCACCACGTCCGGGCGGTCACCGGCCTGGCGCGGCATGAAGAACGCGGTGATGTACGGCATCATCACCGGTACCGTCTTCGCACCGGTCGCGGCCAGCTCGTCGATCTCGTCCACCGGCACGCCCAGGTGGTACAGCCACTCGCGGGTGATCTCCTCGCCGGTGCAGTCCTGCATCGGCTTTTTCACGTAGTCGCCGGGCGTATCCACAAACAGCGAATACACCCAGACCACGATCTGGTCCTTGGGCTGGTTCTTGAAATGTGGCTGCCGGTTCACCGTCCAGCTCATCAGCCAGCGCGAGTCACGCACGCTGACGATGCCGCCGGTCACCACCTTGCCGCTGAAGGGATCGCGCTTGGCGATCTTCTGGATGTAGGCCGGAATGCGCGCATCCAGCGTGGTCACCGTCGCCGATTCCCACTTGGTTTCCGGGATGTGCGCGCCGAACACATCCGGGCGGCCGAACGCGGCATCCTTCGCGGCAATGCGTCGCCACAGGTCCCAGGCAGGCGCCGGGCCTCCGTTCAGGCGCGCTGCGGTGTGGTGATCGCCGTTGTCCGAATTCTCGGTCAGCGAACCGATGGTCATGAACAGCAGATCATCCTTGCCGAGATCCACGCCACCGGCTACACCGTCATGCATCCAATGGATGCGCGTCGCCTGCTTGCGGTCCGGCTGCAGATCGAAGTCGACGTCGGTCACTTCGGTGCCGTACTGGAACACCACGCCCTGCTCCTGCAACCATTTCACCAACGGTAGCACCAGCGATTCGTACTGGTTGTACCTGGTGAACTTCAACGCCGAGAAATCCGGCAGGCCGCCGATGTGGTGGATGAAGCGATGCAGGTACAGCTTCATCTCCAGCGCTGAATGCCATTCCTCGAACGCGAACATGGTGCGCCAGTACAGCCAGAAATTGCTGTCCAGGAAGTCGCGGCCCAGCACTTCGTTGATGCGCTTGTTCTCCATCTCCTGCCGGGTGGCCAGGAACAGCGCGATGATGTCCTTCTGTGCCTGTTCGCTCAGGGTAAACAACCCATCGGTGTGTGCATCTTCGCCGCGATTGATGGTGGCGCGCTGCAGCGAATAGTTCGGGTCGTCCTTGTTCAACCAGTAGAACTCGTCCAGCACGCTGGCATCTTCAATCTCCAGCGATGGAATCGAGCGAAACAGGTCCCACAGGCACTCGAAATGATCTTCCATCTCGCGGCCGCCGCGGATCACAAAGCCTTTTTCCGGCACCTTCAGGCCATCCAGCGCGCCGCCGGGAATCTGCTGCTGTTCAAGAATGGTGATGCGCTCACCGGCCATGCGCCCATCACGCACCAGGAACGCGGCGCCAGCCAGCGAGGCCAGACCCGAACCGACGAACCATGCGCGCTTGTCATCGACACCGGCGGGCTTGCGCGGGCGCGCGAAGGCTTCGTAATTGCCACTGCTGTAATACATGCGCTGCTCCTTCCTGGAGGGGGATCGTTCCCACTCTAGCGCCGAACCGATGTACCGCATGCTTCAGCCCGCCTGCGACCCAGTGACGCAGGCGCGTGGAGACTCCATGCTTCGAGCGGTCATCAACCGCTTGGCGCATCCCTTTCGGTAATGAACCAGCGCTGGAACCCCTCGATGGCATCGGGCATCAACGCGCGGGCGCGTTCGCAGACCACCGCTTCGGCATCGTGCATCGCGCTGATCGCATCCGGCCGCGCGCATAACGCCATCGCCACGTCCGACGCGTCCAGCATCGCCAGGTTCACGCCCACGCCCACCGGCGGCATCAGATGCGCCGCATCGCCGATCAGGGTCACACCATCGCGCGGGGGCCAGTGGAAATCCGCCGGCAGGCTGTAGATCGGGCGCCGCACGAAGTCCGTGCAAGCCTCCAGCACGCGCCGAAGGTTCGGGGCCCACCCGGCATAGCGGCCTGTCACCAGCGTCCGCATCCCGTGCTCCGCGATCTGCGCATCGAGCCACTCGGAAGAGCACTTCAGCGCCGCATAGACGCAGAGTCGATCGCGGCTGTTGCGTTGCACGAACAGGGCCTCCTCGCCGCCAAAGCAGAACAGGCTGCCCTGCCCGACCATCGCTGCGATGTCTGCTGCTGGCCGCTCGATCCAACCCTCGAAAAAGGTAATGCCGGTTGGCAGCGGCTGGCACGCACTCAAGGCCGCGCGCACTTTCGACCACGCGCCATCGGCACCGATCACGATGTCCGCCTCGCGCTGCACGCCGTTGGCGAAACGCAGGCTGTGGCCGTTCGTCTGCGCAGGGACCAGCTCGGTCAGGCTGTGGCCCCACTGCACCGTTTCCGCCGGCAGCGCGTCCAGCAGCAACTGGCGCAGGTCGCCGCGGTCGATCTCCGGCTTGTCCTTGCTCCCTTCCGGCCCGAACCCGCCGGTGGTGATCTCCCCGGACCACGGGTCGCCCATCCGCACCTCCTGCCCCTCATGGCGCGCGACCGCGCGGAAGGCCTCCAGCAGGCCCGCGCGCTGCAGCGCCACCTGCCCGGAATCGTCGTGTAGATCCAGCGTACCGCCTTGCGTGCGCTGCTGCCCGGATGCTTCGCCCTCGTACACGCTCACGCGGTGACCGTCGCGATGCAGGATGAGCGCAGCGGTCAGGCCAGCGGGGCCTGCGCCGATGACGGCGATGCGGGGAGGGTGCTGCATAGCGCGATCCAGATGAGTTGACATATCAACCGTAGGCCCTGCGAGTTGACATGTCAACCATGTGCCGGCAACGTTGGGCCATGACCTCCTCCAGCATCACACCCGACGAATGGGCCGCTTGGCGCGGCTTCCGGCGAATGGCCGAGATCACCTCCGGCCGCATCGTCCAGGACATCACCCGCAGCACCGGGCTCTCAAGGGCCGACTTCATCGTGCTGATGGAGCTAAACCAGTCCAAGGATCGCTGCCGCCGTCAGCGCGAACTGCTGGACTACCTGGAATGGGACAAGACGCGCCTCTCGCACCAGCTGACCCGCATGGCCGGCCGTGGCCTGATCGAACGCGATACCGACAGCGAAAACGTCGTAGTGATCCGCATGACCGCAGAAGGTCACGCGCAGCTGGGCGCGGCGCGGCCGGTGCACGCTGCCGGTGTCCGCCGGTATTTTCTCGACCATCTCTCCGCCGATGATCGTGCCGCACTGCAGCGGATCACCGACAAACTGCATGCCGCCCTTCAGGACGCGGAGAATTGAAGCATCGCCCCACCGGGAAGCCGGCCAGCGGCCGGCACTACCAAACCCGGGCATTCGTGGCGAGATTTGACATGCAGGCATTTGCCTGCATATAGTCCACTCAAGGGCGGCGCCTGCCTGCCCATCGCGAGGAACCTGCAATGGTGGATATCGCACACAGGGTCGGCATCAAGGCCCCCGCAAGCCAGGTGTACCAGGCGCTGGCCACCCCCGAAGGCGTGGCCGGATGGTGGGCCGAAGACACCCATGGCGACCGCGAGGTCGGCGGCACGGTCAAGGCGCGTTTCACGAACAACGGCCAGGAGATCGGCGCCATGGAAATGAAGCTGGAACAGCTCATCCCCAGCGAGCTCGTGCTCTGGCGATTCCTCGCCGGCCCTGCCGAATGGATCGGCACCCACGCGCGTTTCGCACTGAAACAGGAAGGCGACTACTGCATCGTGCTGTTCACCCACGAAGGCTGGAAGGAGCGTGTCGAGTTCACCTCCCACTGCAGCACCAAGTGGGCGGTGTTCCTGATGAGCCTCAAAGCGCTGCTGGAAACCGGCAAGGGCCAGCCCAACCCGCATGACGTCAGGATCGACAACTGGAACTGAAGACGCCCCGCATGAATGCAGACAAGGTGTTCAAGGCCCTGGCCGACCCCACGCGCAGAACGCTGCTGGACCTGCTCTGCGAAGACAACGGCCAGACCCTGGGTCAGCTCTGCGAGCACTTGGACATGGCCCGGCAATCGGTCACCCAGCACCTGGGCCTGCTGGAAGACGCGAGCCTGATCAGCACCGTGCGTCGTGGTCGCGAAAAGCTGCACTTCATCAACCCGGTGCCGCTGCATGAAGTCTACGAGCGCTGGGTACGCAAGTTCGAGCAGCAGCGCCTGAGCCTGCTGCATGACCTGAAACGAGAACTGGAAGGAGAATGACGATGTCCGCAGAGACCACCCGCTTCATCCACGTGATCTATATCGCCTCCACGCCACAGAAGGTGTTTGAGGCCATCACCCGACCCGAGATCGCCAGCCGCTACTGGGGCCATGAAAACGTCTCGGACTGGAAGCCCGGCTCGCGCTGGCAGCATGTGCGCGCCAACGAAACGCGCTCGGTCGAGTTGGTCGGCGAAGTGGTGGAAAGCACCCCGCCCTCGCGTCTGGTCATCACCTGGGCCGCCGCCTCGCAGGCCGACAACCCGGATGCCTACAGCCGGGTGACCTTCGAAATCGTGCCCTACCAGGACATGGTGCGGCTGACCGTTACCCACGACGAGCTGGAACCCGGCAGTGGCATGGATACCGGCATCCGCCAAGGCTGGCCGATCGTGCTGTCGAGCCTTAAGTCGCTGCTGGAGACGGGCAAGGGGCTGGATGTGTTTGCCAAGCCAGCGTAGCCGTCGGGAGGGTTGGCCCGCGCGAGCGGCACCGGGCAGATGGCCCCCTGTCGCCGCCGCCGCGCAATCCCCAATCGCTCCCGCACATTGCATTTCATGGAACAATAGGGAGCACATGGTTCTCGAGTTCCGATATGTCCCCCGCGTTGCTAACCGTCGATCAGGCTGCCCAGCAGCTCAGCCTGCACCCCAAAACCGTCCTGCGGCATATCCGTAGCGGCCAACTGCGCGCGACCCGCATCGGCAAGTCCTATCGCATCACCGCTGAAGACCTCGACGTGTTCACCGGCACCGTGCGTGAGCCCTCCGCTGCGCGCCCACAGCTGACCACAGTGGTGGATATTCCAGGATGCGGTGCGGCACGTGCCGCCGACCTGGTCCGTGCCCTGCATGCGCGCGTCACCGGCCGCGAGGCCGACGATGAGCCGCTGCGCATGGAGACGATCTATTCGCCTGAGCACGATGTGCTCAAGCTGATCGTGATCGGTGGCCTGGCGGGTTCCGCAGCGCTGCTGGTCAGCCTGCAGCGCCTGCTGCAGGACCGCAGCGCATGAAGCGGCAGCGCCCCGGCATTCCTACGCAGCACGTACTTGCCGCCTATCGCCAGGTGCTTTCGGACTGGCCGGTACCCCACGAATCGCACCATCTCGCCACCCGCGCCGGTTCGACATTTGTGGTCAGCTGCGGCCCGGAACACGGCCCTGCCCTGGTGCTGCTGCATGGCACCCTCAGCAATGCCGCCAGCTGGATGTTCGATGCCGAACGTTGGAGCGAGTTCTACCGCGTGCATGCCGTCGACATCATTGGCGAACCGGGCCTCAGCGAAGGCACGCAACCTGCGCTGGACAGCGATGCGCATGCGCAATGGCTGGATGATGTCCTCGACGCACTTGGCGTGGAAAGCGCAGCATTCGTGGGCCTGTCGTTCGGCGGCTTCCTGGCACTGGACTACGCGCTGCGAAGGCCTGCCCGGGTCAACGCACTGGTCCTGGTCAGCCCCTCGGGTATCGGGCGCCAGCGTGCATTCCTGCTCAAGGCGCTGCCACTGTTGCTGCTTGGCCGATGGGGACGCGAGCGCCTGCGCCGCGCGGTCATGGGTCCCGCGCCACTGCATGCACCTGCACGTGCGCAGCCGCTGCTCGACCTGCTGGCATTGATCCGTGCCGAGGTTCGGCCACGTCCGCTGCGCATTCCCCGCATCAGCGACGAGCGCCTGGCTACGTTGCATCCGCCGGCAGCCCTTGTCATGGGCGCGCGTGATGCCCTCATCGACGCCCCTGCCGCCGCCGAACGCATGAAACGGCTCGTCCCGACGGCGGACGTCACCCTGCTCGCAGACGCCTATCACTACATCCCCGGCCTGCGCGAAGACATCCTCGCCCGGCTGCGTCAACTGCAGAACCTCCAGCATGAATGATTCCATTGAACACCTCGGCACCACCCGCCTCCTGCGCATCGCGCCGCGGGGCCCCGCACTCGATGCCGACGGCCTGCGCGATCTGGTCGGCGATGCCCTCGGGCATCAGGCCGAGTGGATTGCCGTGCCGGTGCAGCGCCTCTCTCCAGAATTCTTCGAGCTGCGCTCCGGCATGGCCGGGCAATGGCTGCAGATGCTGGTGAACTACCGCCTGCACTTCGCCGTGCTGGGCGATGTCAGCGACTACCGCGCACAGAGCGAATCGCTGGACGCCTGGATCACCGAATGCAACCGCGGCCACAACGGCTGCTTCGTGTCCGACTGGGATGCCCTGCTGGCACGTCTTTCGGCCCCCGCCATCGCCGGCTGAACGCCGCCCCCACGCTCACCCTCACCGAACCCGGTTACGACTGCACTCCGACGCCGCCCGCCACAGCATCGCCCACAGGCTCCCCTGGCGACGTTCGATGCGTGCTTCAGACGCAGATTCCCTGCACAGCAAAGTGGCGGCGGTCACCCTCGGCTTCTGGGTGATGAAGATCGCCGCCACCACGCTCGGCGAGACTGCGGGCGACCTGCTGTCGATGACACTCAACCTGGGCTACGTGGCCAGCTCGGCCATTCTGCTGACGATCTTCGCCGGCCTGCTGGGCATGCAGTTGTCGGCACGGCGCTTCCACCCGGTGCTGTTCTGGTCGGTGGTGCTGGCCACCAGCACCGCCGGCACGACGATATCCGACCTGCTCGACCGCACGCTGGGCTTGGGCTACGCCACTGGCGCCAGCCTGCTGGCCGGTTGCCTGGCGCTGGTGCTGCTGGCCTGGCGGCTGTCGGAAAAGTCGATCTCGGTCAGCAACGTCGCATCGCGCCGCGCCGAAGGCTTCTACTGGACCGCCGTGCTGTTCTCCAACACGCTCGGCACCGCGCTGGGTGATTTCCTCGCCGACGATTCCGGGCTCGGCTTCACCGGCGGCGCACTGCTGATCGGCAGCCTCATCGCGCTCACCGCGCTGGCCAGCCGCATCAAGGGCATCAACCGGGTCATCCTGTTCTGGATCGCCTTCGTGCTCACCCGCCCGTTCGGCGCCACCTTCGGCGACCTGCTCACCAAGCCGCTGGAAAAGGGTGGTCTGGGCTTTGGCACGGTCGGCTCGTCGCTGGTGTTGTTCACCATCCTGGCCACGCTGGTGGCGCTGCCGATGCTGCAGCGTAAGGCGCAGCCAGCCAGCTAGCGCGCCGTCCAACCCCCATCCACCGGCAGCGCAGTGCCGGTGATCTGCGCCGCCGCGTCCGAGGCCAGGAACACGACCATCTCGCCCAGCTGCTCGGGCGTCACGAACTGCAGCGAAGGCTGCTTCTCGGCCAGCAGCGCGCGGGCGGCGGTCTCCTGATCCGTGCCTTCCTTCTGCGCCAACGCGGTGATCTGTTGCTCGACCAGCGCGGTTCGCACCCAGCCGGGGCAGATGGCATTGGCGGTGATGCCGGTGCCCGCATTCTCCAGCGCGGTCACCTTGGTGAACCCCACCACGCCATGCTTGGCCGCCACATAGGCGGACTTGTTCACCGAGCCCACCAGCCCATGCACCGATGCAATGTTGATGATGCGGCCAGCGCCCTGCTGCTTCATGTGCGGCAAGGCCGCTGCCGTTGCATGGAACACCGCCGACAGGTTCAGCGCCAGGATCGCATCCCACTTCTCGACCGGGAATTCCTCGATCGACGCGGTGTGCTGGATGCCCGCGTTGTTCACCAGGATGTCGATGCGGCCCATCTTCGCGACGGCGTGTTCGATCATCCCGCGCACCGCTTCGCCCTTGGACAGGTCAGCGCTGTCATGCGCCACCCGCACGCCGAACTCGGCTTCCAGTCCAGTACGGATGCGTTCGATCTCCGCCGCATCGCCGAAGCCGTTCAACACGATGTCGGCCCCTTGCCGGGCCAGCGCGGTGGCGATGCCAAGGCCAATACCGCTGGTGGAGCCGGTGACCACCGCAACCTTTCCACTGAACATGGGCGAGCTTCCGTCGGAGGTAGGCCGCCAGTGTAGCGCTACCGGCCGCCGCACCCTCCTCCTACGTGCCCACGTCCAACGAGTACGCGAGTAGGAACTCCCTCGCGTACTCATTCCCACCCTGCGCCGAAGCACGGATCAGGTACACCGCACGCGGCACGTCGCTGGCGACACCCTTGCCATGGAACAGCGCCAGGCCAAACTCGGACATGGCCGACGGATAGCCGGCCTCCGATGCCCGTTCAAAATGCGCGGCCGCCCGCATGACGTCCTGCTCGACGCGGTCACCGGTCAGCAGGCACAGCCCTACCGCATGGATTGCCGGGATATAGCCCTTCTCTGCGGCCTGCTTGAGGGTCGCGAAGCTGTCCGCCTCGGCATGTGCGTCGTCCTCCCCTACAGGCATCGAAGAAGAGAGGAACAACGCTTCGGCGCACCCGCGTGCAAGCTGCGGGGCCAACAGCCGCCGCGCCTGGGCAATGCCACCACGGTCGAGCACCGCATCGAAGTCGGTCGTGAGCTGGGTTGGCATGTTCGTCATGGCGCAGGCTTCCTTCCTGTTTGCGGGCATCCGTTCGCCCCATTGGGATTATGAATGCGCATTGCCGTACATTCCTCCAGCCCACGAGGAATGGCGACCCAATGATCTGATTCGCGGGCCAAATCGACACAACCCATTTGCCTATACGTTGTCGCAAATAGTATTGGACCCACCAAGGCATGTGGGGATATTCTCGAATCTACGTGGATCTGCCCAAAAGGTGACAATCTTGACCCTTTCCTCTCCGCCCGTTCCAGCCAAACTCCGGGAAATGCTCAAGGACTATCCGGAACATATCGAACGACTGCAGGAAGTACTGAATCGATCAGCCGAACGATCACGACAGATTCCTTTAATGCCGTTCGACGACGCGATCTCCGCATTGGAGGGCAGGCTCGGAACGTTCATCATGGAGGCACGGAGTGAGCTTGCCGCTGCTGAAGCGGCTGGGAATCCCCAGGATATTGCCAATGCACTTGAAAAAGAACGGTTAATGCTTAGGGCGCGCCTACAAAGCCAATGGATAGGAGATGAGTCGATGTACTCCTATTTTCAGGAGCTAGAGCGTTGAGTTCAGCCGATTGGAGCCTCGCGCCCCAGGCGCATGCGCAGGTGTTTACGGAGAAGGTGCTTCCCCATAGTGGTCTGGACAGTACCACTCCTCAGGAGCACCCCAAGGCAATTGTACTCGCTGGACAGCCAGGCGCAGGTAAGAGCGGGGTTGCCGGTGCTGCGATTCGAGAGCTTGCTGGTGATGCCATTCCCATCGATCCCGACGCGCTGCGGGAGATGCACCGTGACGCTCCGCAGCTTGTCCAGCAGCACCCATACACCTGGTCAGGGCATACTCACAGCGATGCCAGCCAATGGGCAAAAGAGCTGCGATCCCTGGCAGTCGAGGGCCACAGGAATCTCATCCTCGATACGACACTAGGAAATGGCGACGCCGCAGTTAATCTGATCAAGAATCTCCAGGCCAAGGGCTACGAAGTGGAGATTCGGGGAGTTGTCGCACATCGGTTGGAAAGCGAGCTTGGTGTCGACCGAAGGTTTACTGACAAGCTGGACGACGAAGGCTTCGGCCGCTACGTCCCCGAAGATGTACGCAAACACGTTTACGATGCCCTGCCCGGCAATCTGGACAAGGTCCAGGCCGAGACCGGCATCCAGATTCGGCTCTACGGACGCGAAGGCGCTCAGGTCTACGACAGCCATAGCGATACCCGCCTACCGGGCGCAGCGCTGGAAGCCGAACGCGAAGCTCGGCTGAAAGACCCTCGAATCACCCAATCATTGCGCGATGGCTGGCGCGCACAAGGCCGCTGGCACGCCGAGCTTGGGGACACCCTGCCCCTCAACGACAAGGTCAGTCCACCAACAGCGGCAGCCGTTTTCGATGAGCGCGCAACGCTCAAGGTTGTTGAAGGCATTACACCCAACATCCAGGAAGCACGCGTCATCGACCACACCATCCGCGTGCGTCCAAACATGGTGCGGGGCGCCGTCATCGGTGGCGCCGCAGCGACGGTCGTTGAAGCCGCGACGGAAGGAACAAAGATTGCCGACCTGTACGCGCGCGACAACCGGACGGGCGCGGAAGCCGCGCTGCTGGACCTCGGAGCACGCAGCGTCGGCGGTTGGACCGGCGCGGCAGTGGGCGCCAAGGTCGGTACGCTGCTGGGCATCGAGTCCGGCCCTGGCGCCATTGTCACCGGCATCATTGGTGGCGGTTTAGGCGCCTGGGGTGGCAGTGAGATCATCGATTGGATCGAGAAATACCAGATCAACAACCAGGCCGACGGCACCGGCAGGGTCTGGACGTTTGACCCGGCGCATCCCGAAAAGGGCTGGACGCACAGCGAGCGGGAGATCATAGGCACCGTCGGCACCCTGGCCGATCGCCCTATCTACGGCGCGACTACACTGCTCACGGCCGACGCCGAATTGACCCAGCAACTGAACTACCAGGCCTCAAGCCGGGCCGTCGGGCTGCGGCTGTCCGCGCCGGATCAACCGATCAATCCCTTCAGCATTGCCGGCGATGCCAGCGATACACCCAGCGCACTGCCACGCTCCTGGGAGCGCAATCCGGAAACCAGCGAATGGCGGCGCGAGGTCGTCCATCAGGTCCTCGAACACGGCATCAAGAACACCACTGTAGAGGTAGCCGACGCAACCAAGGCAGCCCAGCTTGATGACGCCGCACAGGGCATCATGGCCTTCAACGCCGCCCGAAGCTCGGCGGCCTTTGCCAAGCAGTATGAGGAGGCCTACACCGCACAGGGCTGGTCCCAGTACGGAGCTATTCCTGATGAAGTGATCTGGGCCCGTGAGCATCCCGATCACGTACTCGCCTCCGACGGACGCACCTATCAGCATCAGGGCGATGGTGAGTGGCTGCATGACGGCTGGATCTACGATTCGCTGGCCGAGGGCAACATCCGCGACGAGTTGAACAGTACCTACCCGCAGATCCGGGCCATCCAACAGATGGAGGCGCCCGTACCCAGCGCCCACGAACGCAGTATCGAGGCATTGACCGCCAACGAGCGCGATGCCCACGAACAGGCCATGCAGGAAGCCAATCGACTTGGCGTCGCTGCACCGCAGGTGCAGCAGATGGCCGCCGCTGCCGTGGCTGAGGTTCGCGGAGAGCACGCCGAAGAACGGCTGACGCCACAAGCCGTGATCGATGCGCACAGCGCTGAACGCGCTGCACTGTCGCCCAACACATCACCCTTGGTACAGGAGCATCGCGCTCCTGCGCCTGCAGCGCCGACGCCTTCGGATCGTGTGGGATCCGTGCAGGAACCGGCTCGCCGCGAAGCACCACGACGGGAGCCGATCGCGACCGCTGCAACGCAACCTGCACCGGATGAGTCAAGCGAGCGGCAAGCGCATACCGAGGCAAATCCTCCTGCGCACCCGATGCCGGCAGCTCCTGTGCCGTCACCCGACATTCCCTCCGCTGAGCGATCTCCCGCGCAGCCAGAAGTGAGTGCGCTACCGACGCCGGATATCGGGCACCCGGCTCCTGCGCAGGAGCCCGTTGCAACTGACCCACACTCCCCGGCCCCGTCAATCCAGACCGAAGTGGCTGAAGCCGCGCCGGCTACTGCCCGCCTCCACGAAGCCGAAGCGAAGTCGGCGCCGGTCCAGCCGGAGTCAGACGCTCCAGCCACACTCGCGAGAGCCGAGCCCGCTGCGCCCCCGCTGATGACAGACGCGGCGACCCAAGTCTCGCAGCACGAGCCCCCCTACACGCCACCACCCGTGGAGGCACCGGCGGCATCACCCTCAAGCGCAACGATCCAGGAACCCGAAGCGCCGCCCGCGCCCCTGCTGCCTACCCAGCCCGAGCATCCCGATCATGCGCTCTATCAACAGGTGCGCGAAGGCGTAGCGGCGCTGGACGCCAAACACGGTCGCACCTTCGACGAAGCCAGCGAGCGCATGACCGCCAGCCTGCTGGTGCTGGCCAAGGACAACGACCTGGACCGCGTCGACCACGTACTGCTGAGCAACGCCACCGCAGACAAACCCGCCGGTCATACTCTGTTCGTGGTCCAGGGCGAGCCCAGCGACCCCGCACACCAGCGCGCCGCAATGCCGACCGAACTGGCCGCACAGACCTCGGTCGAAGAATCAATGCAGCAGTTCGACGCCGTCAGCCGCGAAGCGCATCAGCGCGCCATCGCCAACCAGCTGGAGCAGCAGCTGGAAGATCAGCGCGTGCAGCAGGATATCCAGATCCGTGCCGCCAGCATGGGCTGAGTGTGTAAGACACGCGCGAAATCATTCACAACAACCCGCCCTCCTGGTCCCTCTGCTTGCCAATCGGCGCTATTGATATCGCCGCACAATCAGAAGAACGGACTCGCTCGCTCAACGGTCGCGAGCGGATTGGCCTTCCGCACCGCCTCCAGAAAGAGCAGAAAATCGCGGTTGAACAGCGAAAGGTTGTTAGTGAACGTCACGCACTTTCTACCCGATGCTCTGCTGAAGCATACCTGCCAGACATAGCGCGCATAGATGACGTCGGACGTTCGAGTTACTGAGGTGATCTGCGAAAGCGGAACTGCCGTGGGCACCGGCCCACGCCGCAGATAAAAGGACTCCGCATCAAAGAAGTAGTGCTCCCGATCCTCTTTGCCATCCACCATCACCAATGTCATGGATGTACCGGAGATCCGGCGAGGGGGATCCAAACGCAGCCCCGTTTTCACGGACGAGCGAGCAGTTGCCGACATTCGCCGAAGGATGAACCAGAGGATCACCAACGGAAGCGCCGCAAGGACAATGAAACCTGCGGTCTTCAGAACAGTTTCCAGCGTGCTGGGCATACAGATCTCCGGGATGAACGTTCAGGCGATGCCCAAGTAGATCCACGCCACACGTGGATGACTCTCCCTCAACGCCTTTTCACTTCCAATGATCCGGCCCCAAAAACGGCAGGCTCAACACAAACACCGGCACCGCCACAGGGGTCAACGCCGCGCCCAGCACCTTGCCCGCCGCCGAACCCACACCCGGCTTGTCCTCCCTCTCCGGCAGGATCCGCTGCGCCCGCGCATTGATCGGCTGTGCCAGCTTCCCCTTCTCCGCCAGCGCCGTAGCATCCGGCAACTTCACCCGCTCGCCGTCGCCCTCGAACAGCGCGCTGTAATAGCTGCCACCCTTCTTGGAAAGATTGCAGGCACGGTCAAACGCCAACGCGTAGCGGCTCCGGTCCTGCGGCAGGTAGTAGCGCGCACGCTCATCCACATACTTCGCCTCGCGCGGGAGCACTTCAATCCGCTCCAGCTTGATCTGCGCGGCCTGTTCCGGCGTCACCTGCTCCGGCCGCAGCAGCAGCGCATAGCTGCCATGCACCTTGGCCTTGTTGGCCGGGTCGCGCCAATCCTCATGGAAGTACATCTGCGCGCAGGCCACCGCATCGCGCAGCGGGCTGTCCATCAGTGCCCGGTACTCGCGGAACGGCGCGGCATTGAAGCGCATCGGCTCGTCATAGCGCGGCAACAGGTACAGCTGGCCGTCGTCGGCCACGAACGCACTGGTGATCTCGCGGCTTGAGGCGTGCTCCTCCGGGCCACTGGCACAGCCAGACAGCAGGCCAAGGCACAGCGCGGAGAGAATGAAGCGGATGGACGTTCGCATGTCGTGTTGAATGGCTTCCTTGGAAAACCGGCCTCGCCGATAAGGACGGGGCCAGTCCGCCATGGTGCCACGGCGCCGCTTGCGATGCAGAGCCCGCCTTACTTCAACCGCTCCACCAACCGCTGCCCCACTTCCAGCGCCGAAGCCGGGTTTTGCCCGGTAATCAGCTCGCGGTCCAGCACCACATGCCCGGTCCATGGCGTGGCATTGCTGCTGAACCGCGCCCCCGCCCGCTGCAACGCCGTCTGCGGGTAGAACTTCATCTCGCCGCCGCCCAGCAGCGGCTTGGCCTGCTCTTCTTCCTGGTTGCTGATCACCGTCATCTGGTAGCCGCTGTAGATCCACTTCGGCGTGGCCGGCGTCGCACCCGCCTCCAGCTTCGCCACAAAGCTACCCGCATCCGGCAGCGTGGACAGCAGCGCGATCGGCCCGTGGCAGACCAGCGCGGTGGTCTTGTTGCGTAGGTGGAAGTCGGCCAGCAGCCGGCCCAGCGCCGGGCTCTTCAGCAGGTCCTGCATGGGCGCGTGGCCACCGGGAATGTAGACCGCATCGAAACGCGCGTAACCCTGCTGCTCGACGCGCGCCAGGCTGACCACCGGCGAGGCCGTCGGCGAGGTCAGCGCCAGTTTCTCCAGCAGATCCTTGTGCAGCGTCAGCTGCGCGGCATCGTTGCCGAAGTACGCCGCCGTCACCGAGGACGCATCTACCGTCGGCGCCCGCCCCTGCGGCGTGGCGAAGGTCACCTCGTGGCCCGCGTCCAGCAGCAGCTTGACCGGCTGCATCAGCTCGTTGAGATAGAAGCCGGTGGACAGCACCTTGCCGTCCTTCAGGTCCAGATGGTTTTCGTCGGACAGCACCACCAGCACGTTGGCGGCATGCGCGCCGGTGGCAGCCAGGGTCAGGGCCAGCCCTGCGGCCAGTCGGGTCATCAGGTTCATGGGGAGCTCCTATCGGGGAATGGCGGCCACTTTATTCATCGCCCCAGCGGCGATAAATTGGTCACATCGCAAAACATCTGTTCCCCGGAGAGCCAAATGAGCCGCAAGTTCGACTACCTGGGCGATGTGGAGGTGTTCCTGGCGGTGGTCGAGCACGGCTCGTTCACCGCCGGCGCGGTGGCGCTGTCCACCACGCCCTCGGTGCTGAGCCGCGCGGTCACCCGCCTGGAAGCACGGCTGGGCCGGCAGCTGCTGCAACGGACCACCCGCCGCGTGGGCCTGACCGACGCCGGGCGGCTCTATCTGGAACAGGTGCGCACCGCCTTCGGCCTGCTGGACGACGCCGAGCGCGACGTACTGGCCCAGGACGGTGCGCTGGCCGGCCGCGTGCGCCTGAGCGTGCCCACCACCTACGGCCACTACCGGCTGCCGCCCGTGTTGGCGCGCTTTGCGCAGCAATACCCGCAGGTACAGGTGGAACTGAACATCACCAACCGCAACGTGGACCTGGTGGCCGAAGGCTTCGACCTGGCCATCCGCCTGGGCCAGCTGCCGGACAGCGGGCTGGTGGCGCGAAAGCTGGAGGACGCGCCGCTGCTGCTGGTGGCCGCGCCGGACTACCTGCAGCGCCGCGGCACGCCACAGACGCTGGACGACCTGCAGCAGCACCTGTGCCTGCCCTTCGTGATGCCGCGTACCGGGCGGTTGGCGCCGTGGATCTTTCGCGACGACGGGCGCGACGTGGACTGGCTGCCGCGTTCGTCCATCGAGACCTCCGACGATGTGCTGGGCGTGGTGTCGCTGGCCGAACAGGGGATCGGGATTTGCCAGAGCTATGCGTTCATCGTGCGCGAGCGGTTGCAGCGTCGGCAGCTGGTGGAAGTGCTGCCGCAGCTGCGCGGGAGATCGCGCCCGTTCTCGGTGATCTATGCGCCGCATCGGCGGCAGTCGGCTGCGGCGCGGGCGATGATTGAGTTGTTGGTGGGGAATGCGGGGCATGCTGACGATGCCGTTGATTGAAGCTACGAGCTTGCTAACGGTGTCGGCTTTGAACCGCTTTTCGGGATGTGCGGCTGATCGCGCGCCGTTGCTTGGCGAGGCGGACTAGGAACTGTTGCAAAGGAAGCCGTCGCGCTATTCGCTTGTGGCGTGGGCGATTGCGCCACTTTGATTCGCCATCAGCATAGCAGCTGCGCGAATGCGTCTTATGGCGTCGCGTGCTGCACGAATGGTGCGTGCAACAATAGTCCTTCGCTCTCGGATTCCGCGATTCCTTCGCGAATTTCTATTGGCATTCGAAGCAGCAGCGTAAACACCATGGCGCGCCACCGACAAAGGGTGGTCGGGTCTGCAAACCCGAAGAAAGCGATGTCTGTAGTTTGCGCTTGCCCGTCGGCACCGTCCTTAACCGGTGCCGGCGGGCAATCCGTCGGCCTGTATGGCGGGCGGTGCGTGGGGGCCCTCGGGCCCGCCGGTTTATGACATCGCTTCTTCCGGTTTGCAGCCACGCATCGTCCGCCACCTCGCTACGCGGTGGCGCTGTTAAGCACAGCCACGGAAGCCGACGCCATGAACGAATCCGACACCTTTTCCTCGTACACCGTTGTTGAGCCCATCAACGACGACACTCCCCTGCCCGACCTGAACTCCCTGCTCGGCATCCTCAAGCGCATGCGCGGTTGCGAGGGGGCTGATGGGCATCCGTGGCCAGAAACCGATGTGTCACCCGGCCGCCGCGTGAGCCTGGCGCGGAGCGAGCGCGCGATGGTCGGGGCGCTGACGGTGCTGGAGCTGTTGCACGCGGCAGACCGCTGCCGAGTGGCAGCGGAGCCGGAGCGGCATCTGGATGAGGGGGTTGTGGATGGCTTGTTTTTGGCTTGCCGGGGACTAGCTGAGTGGGCTTGTCATGAGATCAGGCCAGAGTAGTTTCCCTTGACAGCGCAGATCCCTGCCAACAAACCCAGCGCGCGCTTCCGGCCAGTAGAGGCCGCTCACAATTCCTTTGATTGACCCGAACCGCAACAGCGTGGGCTTAAATGTATTGTTAGATCTTACCAGGCATATATGGCGCCATTTCCTCTTTTACCTTTTTAAGCCAGCCCTCATGATTAATTTGCCCCCCAATATTCTCTAAAGTCTTGTGGAAATCATCTTGGGATTTCGGAAAATCTGTTGCGAAGAGTTTGTAGAGCAGTAGGCCGTTAAGGTTGATGCGGGATTCAGTAATTGCTATCTGGTCTCGCCCTCTCTCCACTCTGCCTCCGAAGCCGACGTTTGCGCTCCACGGAACCTCAAACAGCATGACCCAAGGATCGAAGCCTGCAGCTTGCAAGTCCTTCAAAGACCCCCGGTTTACTATATGATCTGCGTGCAGATTGGACGGAAGAGTCCGACCCGGATCCCGCAACTCCCACTTTGCCTTTACCGCATCCCTGTATCTATTGCTGGCGGCGCTCGCCCAAACAAAATCAACGAATAATCCTAGACATCCGTTGAAGTAACCAGAAACGAGCATCGCATCACTGGAGGATATGCCAGGAAGTTCCTTCACGGCCAGTTTTTTCTCAGCACAGTACTCTCCTAGGCCATTAAACTCCCTAAAATAAACCGGAACTTCCTCAGCAGAATTTTCGAGAACACTTGCCAAGTCCACCCTTGACAAGATGATAAAGGCGGCTTGCTCACTCGTCGAATGACCAATGGGTCGGGTATCCATATTCCGCCTTAGAAAGGTGTGGGTATGTAATGCCAGGCCAAGCTGTTAATATTATACGATAAAAATGCCCGGCGCAGAATGAAGGCGCCCTGCTCTTCCGCCTACTCAGTGTTGCGAGCCGCCACGGCTCGCTCGGTTTTGCGCCTGCAATCGACCATCCTCTTGGCCTCAAACTAGCGGCTTTCAGCGCCAACCCTAGTTCTGATGATATCGGGAAGTTTGAAGACATCCGCCACGACGTCATTCTTCCGCGCCGGATAGATGTGCGCCAGTGCATTGGCAGCAGCCGCGTCTGTTCGGAAAATGTCTACTCTGGGCAGATAAGAGACGTGCAAGGCATCCGCAAAGTCGCTCCCTATAGGCTTGCGAGGAGTGGATAATTGAGATGATCGGCGCAGCAGTTCCGCCAAATAGCGCAATAGAGAATCGAAGGACGGCATTGAGTCATCGACAATCACGGAACCGTCGTATTCTCCAAGTTCATCCATGAGGCTATGCGCTATTGAAGCCCGTAGCTCCACAAGCGATTTATCGAGCCCGCTACCAATTGCCTCTGCCAGTTCATTCCTCTGTTCTGCGCCCTCAATGGCGACGACTTGCCTTGCCACTTCTTCCCTGATAGCTGTTACAGCCGCCACGTAAGAAACATAGCCGCCACGCAATATTTCTGGAAGATTCAGATTGGCATCCTTGGAGCATGCAAGCCAGGTCGCAAAGGACGTGATGTCTTGTATGCTCCTCTCAATCATCGCTACGACGTCACACCACTCTACATCATGTCCGTAGTACCTAATTAGAACATTTGAGTCTTTGAAGAACGGATAGTTTCTACGAAACTCAGCGGCCAGAGGGCTGCTATTTTTTCGCACCTGGCTTTCCATGGCCCGCCGCTCCTTCCTGTTCGGCGGACTGGGGGCCCGCTCCATGGGCGTACCAGCGATACCCAGGTCGGGGAACCAATTATTGGAAATGACCGGCGCCTCACCGCCTGTTGATTTAGATACAACGGAACGAACTTCATACTCAATCAAAGATGTAAATGACGGCATGCTTTCACTTCCGCAAAAATCCGCTATTGTGCGGATGCGGTCAAGACCTTCTGCTGTCGCAGAAGCGTCCTTAGGAAAAACCTCGTAAACATGGACATCACTGAATACAAATCTGACATTCCCATCCTTCTTCAGCTGGAGCAGCTCCCACTTTAGCGAAGCATACTTTGCGTGATCCTTGTGCTTCGTGGAAAAATGCGAGAAGTCTTGACTATCCAGATATACAGTTAGCATTCCATTCACCTCCAGCGCTTTGCGTATGGGCGCACCTGCCGTGAAGTATTACATGGCGGGTTCAGTAGACACCATGGACGTCTGATCCTCTAAGATGAAAAGGGTGCCCTTTGAGGCGGGCGCCAGTGCTGACGAACAAAGCTCCGTCGAGCGCGCCGAACTCAACCACCCCAACGGCACTGCTCCGCATGACGGCACTCACACTCTCGAGCAGGATGTGTACTCTATGGCGCAATAGTTTGATCGATAGGGCGCGGACATCATGAGCACTGCTTGCGAAACCCCGTCTAGAAGTTCATCCATTCAAGGTAGCGAAGATCGCTCACTGTCGTCACTTTGATCGAGCCGCATACTATTCTCTGCCCCTCGACTCCAATCGACGGTACAGCCTGGCGCTCGTCGTCGAGCATGGCAGCAAGCTAGACGACACTCTATAGCTGGCTAGGTCGGCATTCCAAGATACCCTCATTGCGATCACCGAAAACGGAGCGCCATGATTAGCTGTGGCGCTAGCGGCAGGCGCTGGGGCCGGCCACTGTAAAACATGATGACGCTGCCGTAGCAGCCGCTTGGCTTAAGGACGTCCGCTTCCGGCCAGGAGCGGTCGATCGACCTTTGAATTACCAAGATCAGCGAAGCGAGTTCCGCTTGAATGAATCGCTAGGCCCGTCATCAGGCACCCAGTTGTCAGCCAATATGACAACATCATGGCCTAGTGCCAGCAACTTGTCCCGGAACGTGTTCACGTGAGACGCGCCGCAAATGAAGACAACCGGGAAGTGATTCGAACCTACTAATCTTGAAACCCAAAAATTTTCGCGGATGTCATACGAACGACGAACTTGGGCCTCGACCTCATCAGGGTCTATGCCAGCGAAAAATCCGGCAAGCTCAATTTCATTGCGCTGTTGAATGCCTAGCCGCTCCCTGTCTTCAGGCGATGGGTCAGCCAAGTCATGAGCGATGCCGAGCTCACCCGCAATGTGTTGGGCCACGGACTGCGCCAAGCCATTCTCAGCCAGACCAGCACTGCTCATCTCTTCAGCAATTAGAACTACATCCTTTGTGACAATCACCTGCCGCAGATAGTCGCGAAAAGCATCGATGACATCAGGGGGAACATTGGGAGTGGCACGCTGAAATTCATGGCTTGTACCGACGATCAGCACGGCGGGCATAGGGGCTTAACTCCTTAAGCCGAGCAGCGAAGCGGCTTCGACTTGAATGAATTGTTAAAGGTCGCCCTAGTAGCCCAAGGCATCACGCACTCTTGCTCGGTCCGCGGCAATCTCTCCTGAGAGCTTTGTATGTGACGGCTCATCAAGCGGTAGCGCAAGAGGAACCTTGAAAGTGAGGCGGTTGGTAGCAGCACTGGAGTTGGCAGACTGACCTCCCGCTCCAAGCGAAAGGATAGTGGCGACATTGAGCTTGGCTTGAGCGTTTGTCCCGGCATTCTCTGCGACAGAAACCGCAACATCAAAGTCGACTAGGAAGACGTGGTGTAGATCGTCGACCGAGGAGAAATAGGAATTGCCGCCCTTCAAAGGATTCTGAGTTGCCGGATTGACAATGCCACCCAAGGCGCGCACGTCAATCTGTGCATCCTTGACGCCTGTGGCAATCTGCACAAGGGTTTCCCTTACAAATTCCTTTAGGTCCATAAAGCACTCCAATTACCCAATAGACGGACCCTTGGATCCGGCGATACGACTTGCTCACAAAGCAGCGGCTGACGACTATTTTCTTTCAATCAATTTGTTTTTACGGCGACTGGGTCCGGCTAACGAGCCGGCGTGCGACCGGACCCAAATAGGTATGCGGCCCGGTTAGGCTTGGGCCTCAAGTTCAATACTCAACTAGATCTTAGGGCCGCAGGGTCCGGCTAACAAGCCAGTGGGTAATCGGACCCAGCGGCAGCCTCAATCGCCGCGCCGATAGGCGCAATGCTTGCTATGAGTCGCATCACGCCCAGCTTCTCAAGCTAGGCGAACGCTGGCCAATCCCTCTACCAAGAGTTGGCCAGGGTAACTTTTCGCACACCTCAACCCTTCGAGCGCTGGAACAAAGGAAAGCTAGTCGGCCAGAAGGCCCCACTGAAGCTGAAAGACATTTGGGCTATCCGGATCAGATGTTCCATCATTGCAAGAGCTGATGTCTTTCCACTTCCCCAAGGCCCCTCAATAGAAATTACAGATCCCGAGGTAGATGAAACCCGATCCAGCGCGCTTGTTGCAGCCGCTGCAATGCCACTTCGCTGAATTTTATCCTGCTCAATTGCAGCGACTCCGGCAAGAGCCTCATCTGGACTGACCGCACATTGCTTCATTCATCGGTGAATCCGTACTTAGACCTTCCCTCAAGTAAGCAGATACGACATCTAAGAATGTGAGGGGCTGCTGCTCGGCTGACTCTAGAAACCTGATACAACAAGGGCGCCTCTCGGCGCCCTCGTTCGTTCAACTCATTCCCACTCGATCATCAACAGCTCACGCAAGTCCGCGTGGTTAAAGGGATTTGCTTTGATCGACATAGGCCGTTACCGTCGCTTTTACCGTCAGAAAAACAGGTCCTTTGCTGGTGCGGGTTTACGCGGCATCGGCTCATCATCAATCAGCGCTTAGGATACCGCAGCAAGTCGCGTGGCGAGCAAGTCGGCCTGCTCGGCAAACTTCTTCGCATCGGTCTTCTGCAACTGCGCCAGGTTGTGCAGCTTCCAGCGGATGCCCGGCAGTTGTTCGAGGTGTGCGATGTCCAGCAATGACCACTCCGGCGTGCCAGCGGCCAGCGACATCAGAAAGCGCCGCTCATCGCTATCCAAACCCTGCTGGATTTCGCGCACCATGCGCTCGCGCACGGCGAGCAGCGCATCGAGCGACACCGGCTCGGTCGTCATGCCCTGGAAGTTGTGCTCGTAGTCGTGCCGGATGTCCCGCAGCGGCGTGAACAACACTTCATGGATCGGCCGATTGCTGCTGGCCAGATAGACCACGAAGGCGCGCCGGATACCGGGCGTGATGCCCTCGTGCGCAAAGAGCTGCATCACGTCGAACAGGTCACGCGGGTGCTGCCGATCGAGCGCCGCCACCAGCTTGCCGCCGTACACATCTTCCAGCGACACCACCGGAATCTCCAGATCAGCCATCAACACGTCACGGGCCATCGGCGTCAGCGAAGCGCGGTGCACCTGATGCACCGTGCCGCGCATGACGAAGTTGACTTCGACCTTGACCTGAGTCGAGCCGCGACGCACCAGCAGCTTGGTCTCCCCTGCCGCCGCCGCTGGCGCGTGTGTCTGGAATCCCCGCTTCTTCAACCGCTCGGCAGCTCGCCGGATCGCCTCGTTGATGCGCGCCAGTGCCTCGTCGCGCGGCAAGGTGTGGTCGGGAAAGACCAAATCCAAATCCACCGACAAGCGCGGCATCTCACGCACGAACAGATTGATCGCCGTACCGCCCTTCAATGCAAAGGTGTCGTCCGCGAACACCAATGGCGCCACCTGCGTCAGTAGCCGCGCGGTATCGAGATAGGTCTGGTTCATGGCTTGAGCACCAGCAGGCCATCGGCCGAGCGGGACACCCAGGGCCGGTCGCTGCCGGTCGGCAGTGTGGCCGGGTCGAGCTTGGCCGCCCAAGGCAGCGACGCCTCGCGGCCGAGTTGCAGGCACAGCCGCACGGTCTTGACGTTCGTGCAGCGTTGCAACAGCTCGCGCAGCACATCCGCGCGCAGGCTATAGGCGCTCTCCACCAGTTCACGGGCTTCCTGCAAAGGCTGGCGCACGCCGACCTCACTCAACAGTTCCAGCAAGGCGCGCTCCGGTGCCGACACCTGCGGTGCCCCGCTGCGCTGCTCGAACTGGCCGACGTGCAGCAAGGCGGCCGGCTGCTCGTCGAACAGCCGTTTGCGGTGGTATTCGGCCGGGAAGCGTTCGGTGAACCATTCCGGCAGACGTGCGGCCTTCCAACCATACAGATGCAGCACCGGCTGCTGCGACACGTACTGGCGCACGCCATACCAGTCCAGCGCCGACTTGCCGCCGACGTGCAGCCCCTCGAATTGGCGCTGCAACAGCAGCAGACTGGGATGGAGCGCCGGGGGATCGTTCGGACGGCAGAACACCCCACGCGCCAAGCGCGTAAGCCACCCTGCCCGGACGTAGTGAACAGCCAAGTCGGCAGAGATGCCCAGCGTCGCCAAATCCTCCGAGGTCAGCGGCGTTCCCGGCGCCAACCGGGTGTAGAGCACATTTAGCTTGCTTGAATTAGTCGTAGCCATGCTACGATATATACATCTTTTCCAATCGATCGTCAATTTGATATGGAGGAACCAATCGTAGACTGGATACGACAATGTAATCTTATCCAAATAATCACCCTTTCGGCATAGCCGTGCGGGAAGAAGGTCGGGTGTCATCTCCCCTGCCCCGCCGGAATCCTCGATCCCCAGCGATAAACGCCTCCAGCATGTGCGGGATCAGCGTCATGGCATCGACCGTCTCGCCATACGCCTGCGCGTGCAGCGAGGCGTAGCGGTCGAGGTCGGCTTTCAGGCTAGCCGGGCAGGCGAAGGTCAGCTTGATGCTCTCGGTCTTGGGCAGCGGCCCGAGCCGCAGCTTCTTGGTTGTGCTCATTGCATCGCCCCCCGTTGGAAGAACATCGGCTGATAAGGTCGGAACACCAAATCGCGGTTGACGATGATGCGCACCGGCAAGCCCGGCCGGGCGGTCAGCGTCGGCTGGATATTCATGTTGCGCCGGGTGATTTCCTGCCCAACTTGATTGATGCTGTCCTGGGCGCTGTCGCGCCCCGCGATGACGATGCGGTTGCCGTCCTGCCGGTTCTCCGGCGCGGCCAGCTCGGCGCCCACACCCAGCAGCGTCGTCAGCACCGCGCCCGCGACGATGCGATTCCAGTGCCAGTTCACGTCATCCTCCAGGCCGGCGTAGCCGGCCGGATCGGTGCCCACTAGGTTGTCGAGCGTCAGCGAAGACGTGTCGGGCAAGATGATCCGGTTCCACACTACTTGCACGCGGCTCTGCCCGTAGCTGACCTGGCTGTTGTAGCGCCCAAGGATGCGCGCCCCCTGCGGAATCAGCAGGAACTTGCCCGTGGCTGTGTCAAAGACCGGCTCTGTCACCGTGGCGATCACGTCGCCCGGCAAGTCCGACTTGATGCCTGTCACCAGCGCGCCCGCGATCACGGTTCCAGCCATCACCTGATAGGGCGACGCCGGCAGCGCCAGATTGCCGGAATTGCGGGTTTCCGTAGAACCGGCTTTCAGGAACGCCTCTTTCTGGTCTTGCCGGTTCTGCACGGCGGTCGGGTCGGCGGGCTGGGCCGCCGTCGAGGCAGGCCCGGCAGCGAGAGGATCGAAGGCCGCGAGCGTGCTTGCAGCACCCGGCGCTGCCTGCGCGACCGTGGCGGCGGTCTGACCTTGGCCGCCCGAGCGGAAGAACACCGACGAGGCCGCCGCCGCGTCCGCCTCCTTGCGCAAGGCATCCTCGGGATCATGGCCTGGCGGCGCATAGGCCGGCGTCACCGGCTGCTGCGAAGCGACGATGGCAGGGCCAAGGTCGCCTGGTAACGGCGGCCCTAATTCCGGCACTTTTGGCGGTAGCTTCGAGTAGTCCGAAGGCAGGCCATCCAACCCTTCGGACTTCGACACACGATCGACGTTGTAAAGCTCGGTCTGTTCATTGGCCCCGCGCCGCTGCGGTTGCAATGACCAGATCGTGGCCCCGAGCACGGCGACCGACAGGCCGCCAACGAGGACGGCCAGCACGCGCCGGTTCAGGCGCATGACGGGGCGTGGCTGGGCGCGCAGCGGCACCGCCTCGGGCGCAACCTTGCCCGCCTGCGGCGTGGCGAGGTCGGTAGTGTCGTCTTGGCTCATGGTCAATTCCTCCGCGCAACGCCGTCCGTGCGCTCGATCCGTACCACGTCGCCCTTGTCACCACCCAGGCGCAGTTCGGCCGCGCCGAACAGCCGATCCACGATGTAGTACGGCGAGCGGAAGCGGTAGTTCACCAGTTGCCCATCACCTTGTGGCCCAATGACGAACAGCGGCGGCAGCTCGCCTTGCGCGATATCAGGCGGGAACTGGATATAGACCTTCTCGCCGTCATCGAAAGCGCGCAGTGGCTTCCACGGCGGATTGCTACCCGAGACGGTGTAGCGGAAACGGATCTTCTCCAGCGACAGCCCGCTATCGACCGGCGCGGCGGCACTGGCCGCCTGCGCCTGGCGCTGCAAGGCCAGCATCTTGTCCTTCGGGTACTCCCAGGACACCGACGCCATCCACGTCTTCTCGGTCGAGGTCAACTCGATCAGGTAGGTGCGTCGGCTGGTCGTGATGACCAGATTGGTCTTCAACCCCGAGCGAATCGGCTTGACCATTACGTTCACGCGCAACGCATCACCGCTGCCGCTCGATGTGTCGCCCACGATCCAACGCACGGTATCGCCGGCGGCGACCGTCACCAGCTCCTCACCCGGCTGGAGCGCGATTACGGTCACGCGACCCACGGCCGCATAGACCTGATACAGCGCACCATCGGTATAGGGCCACACCTGAATCGCATTGACGTAGCCCTCGCGCGTGGGCGCGATGCGTGCCTCGGCGTTGGCCCGAGACACGCGCACGGTCTCGTCCGCCGGCTCCGGCGCGGGCTTGGCAGCCTCGGACTCGGGCAATGGCTTCAACTGCGTTGGCATCGGCAGCACCTCGGGCACGGCCACCATCTCCACCGGCTTGGGCGGCTCCGGCAGCGGCTGGGCCTGCACGGGCTCATCGAGCGAGATGGTCGGCGGCGGCTTGCCCTGTGTGGCGCAGCCCGCCAGGGCCGCAAGCGCCAGCACGGAAACATAAATACGGAAAGACGATTTCATGGTTTGGCTCCTTCGGAAGAATCCAGTTCACGCGCCCAGGACAGGCCGTTGACGTAGATGCCCAAGGGGTTCTTGCGCAGGCGCTGCTCGGTGCGCGGGGTCTGCTGCACGATGGAAATCACGGCGTTCCAGCGTTCAGTCCCTGCGGCAGCGCCGTTGACGAAGCGCTGCTCCGTCCAGCGCACGTTGAAAGACGTGTCGCTGGCGCGAGTCACGCTGGTGATCTGCACCGTCACCGACTCCTTGCCAATGCGTGCGAACGGGTCGCTCACGCGCGCGTAGTCGTTGAGGACGGCCGCGCCTTTGTCGGTCGTGTAGTCGTAGGCATCGAGCCAGTTCTGGCGGACAACGATGGGGTCGATTGACAACGAGCGCACCAGACCGATGAAGCGGCCCAGGTGGTACGCAGTCTGTGCATCGCTGGGCCGGTACGGCGTGGCGGCTTCGCCGACCGCGCGCACCTGGCCGGCGTTGTCCACCTCCACGACGTAGGGTGTCACGATGGACTGCGCCGAACGCCACACCAGGCCGCCGGCCATCAACAGCGCGAGCGTCAGGCAGCCGAAGGCCATCAGCCGCCAGTTCTTCGCCTGCACGCGCGGCGAGCCGATGCGGTCGTCCCACACTTGGCCGGCAGCTTGGTACGGCGTGGCAGGCTGCGGCGTGTCGGCATAGCGCACCTGCGGTTTCTTGAATCGCATGGTCAGCTCTCCTTATGAATCGCTTCAGTCGTCGGAGCCGCGCAGGCTCGGCCCTTGGCCAGAGCCGCCGCCATCGCCACCGCGCAGCGCGTGGGCGGTGGTGGTCGCGGCATGGGTGATTTGTTGGCGGCGGTGCAGCCGCTTGGCCCAGGCAGGTTGTTCCGGTGCCTGGGCCGCAGTGGCACTTGCCGGGGCGGGGCCACCTGACGCTCCCGCATCCCCATTCCAGCCTGCGCGGAAGGGAGCGGCCATGCGTTGCCCGGCAGCGGAGGCTCGGGACGCAGCGCCTCGCCCAGCTGCCTGCGCACCCGTCTTGACGACGCTGCCCAGTCCCGCCATTGCGCCTTTCGCACCACCTCCTGCGGCGGCGGAGCCGGCCTGGAATGCCGACTTCGTACTGCCAGCCGCCGATGTGGCCGCACGCGCACCAGCGCCGGCCAGCTTGGCGGCTGCCGGTGCCATGCGCGCGCCAGCCGCCACCGCACCACCGACGCCGGTTGCTGCAGCACCGATAACGACGGCCGTGCCGGCTGCACCGACAGCGGCACCCGCCATCGCACCCGCGCCGAGCTGCGGCGCACCGGACACGAGGCCTGTGGCGATGCCAGGGCCGAAGATGCCCAGCGCCAGCAGCGTGAGTGAGGCCAGCATGATGACCAGCGCGTGGTCGATGGACGGCTCGGCGGGATGAACCTGAAACTGAGAGAACAGGCCCGATCCAATGCCCACGATCACGGCCAACACCAGCACCTTGACGCCGGAGGCCACCACGTTGCCCAAGACCTTTTCGGCCAAGAACGAGGTCTTGTTCCAAAGCGCGAACGGCACCAGCACGAAGCCCGCGAGCGTGGTCAGCTTGAACTCAATCAGCGTGATGAAAAGCTGGATCGCCAGCACGAAAAAACACAGCACCACGATCAGCCACGCGAGGAACATCACCACGATGGGGTCAAGGTTCACGAACACTTCGGGGAACCCGGCCATGTCGCCGATCTGCTTCAGGATCGGCGCACCCGCGTCAATGCCCATCTTCGCTAGGCGGCCCGGCTGCAAGAAGTTCTCCATCGTGATGGCCGAACCGGTGGCGGTGATACCCAAACCCGCAAAGGAGCGGAACACGATGCTGGCCAGCCAGTTGAAGTTATTGAGAATGTAGGCGAAGGCACCGACGTAGAGCACCTTGCGCAGCAACTTGGCGATCACGTCCTCGCCCTGGCCAGTGGCGTGGCTCATGGCCCAATACAGTCCGGCGATCGTCATGTCGATGACGATCAGCGTGGCCGTGAGGAACGCCACTTCGCCCCGCAGCAGCCCGAAACCCGAGTCGATGTAGGTGGCGAAGGTGTTGAGGAACTGGTCGATGATGGTCACGTCATTCATGGCGTGCCCTCTGGTTCATCGAAGCTGGGCGGGATCGGCGGCAGGTCCGCCAGCGTCCGGTATTCGTCCGGCCCGGACTGGCCGGCGAAGAAGCGCCGCCGGAATACCTCAGCTGCGGCGCGGCAAGCGTCCTCGCCCGTGGTCGGCATAACCTGTTGTGGATGGGCCGCGCATTGCGCGCGCAATGCCTTGAGCCGCACGGGATCGGCGGACAAGGCATCCGCAAGGTTGTCGGTCGGCTGCTCGCCGCACGCGGCCAGCAGCACGACAAGCATCACAACAGACGGGGCGAGGACACATCGCATGGCGACCTCCCGTCAGTCGCGGTAGAAGTTGATGGACTGCGGTGTGTACGGCGTGCCTTCACCGAGGAAGCGTCGTCGCACCTCGCGGGCACGCTCCGTGGCCGCCGCTTGTCGCGCCAGCTCCAGCGAGGCGGCCCGGTCTTGCGTGATCTGGAGCCGCTGTGACTGGATCGACTGCTTGGCCTGCAAGGCCAGCAACTGGTTCATGGCCTGCATGGCTTGCAGCGCACCCTCGGCCGACTGGCTCTTGCCCACCAAGTCGGCCAGCACGCTTTCGTCATCGCTCAGGTTCTGCGACGCCTGGGCCTGCATCTGCATGGTGGTTTGCAGGCCGTTGAGCGTGTTCTTCCAACGCTCCTGCGCATCGAGGTACATCTGATTGCCGCTCACCGTGGCGGCGTATTTCTCGGGGTACAGGCGTGCGAACTCCCAGTCGATGCTCGTCACGTCGTAGGCCAAGCCCTTGGCCTGCGCGATGAGGCGCTGGGTGGTCGCCAGGTTGGCGCGCAACTGGCCCACCACGCTGGACGGCAGGCTGGCCAGGTTGCGCGCCTGGTTGATGAGCATCTGCGCTTCGTTCTGGAGCTGGCGGATCTGGTTGTTGATCTGCTCCAGCGTGCGAACGGCCGTGAGCGTGTTCTGAATCAGATTGGTCGGGTCGAGCACGATGTCGCCGACGCCGAACAAGGCATGGGCGGGCTGCGCGATACCGAAGGCGAGCACGCAGGCAGCGGTCAGCGCGGCGAGTTTCGAGGCATGGGTTTTCATGGCAGGTTCTCCTGGGGGTGGTCAGCGGTACGGAGGGAACCCGGCGCAAGGCCGGGGAACGAGGGCAGCAGGTCAGCCGCCCAATTGAGGCCGCGATGGCGCAGCCACGCGCCCGCGAAGCTGGGCGTGCCAGCGTCGGCGAGCACCGCGTCCATGTCGCGCTGGTCCTGCGGCGTGGACGCGCCCGCAAACGCCAGCGCCGCCAGCCCCAGGTCGAGGTCGAACAGGCGGTTGCCGAGCCGGGATTGGTAGTAGTAGTCGCGCTTGGGCTGCGCGATGGCGACGATCTCGATCTGCCGCCTGTTGAGGCCGAAGCCTTCGTAGATCGTGCGAATCTGCGGCTCGGTCGCCTGCGGGTTCGGCAGGAAGATGCGGCTGGCGCAGCTTTCGATGATCGCGGGCGCGATGCTCGAATCCTTGATGTCCGCCAACGACTGCGTGGCGAAGATCACCGAGACGTTCTTCTTGCGCAGCGTCTTGAGCCACTGGCGGATGCGTGCCGCAAACACCGGGTCATCGAGAAACAGCCACGCTTCATCGAGGATCAGCAGCGTAGGCGCACCATCAAAGCGTTCGTCGAAGCGCGCAAAGAGGTAATGCAGCACGGCCATGACGGCGGCCTTGCTGTGCATCAGTTCTTCCATCTCGAAGCATTGCACGTCGGCCATGCCCAGCCGGTCATGGTCGGCATCCAGCAGCTTGCCGTGCGCGCCACCCAGCACATACGGCGCGAGCGCCTGTCGCAGTGCATTCGATTGCAGCAGCACCGACAGGCCTGTCATCGTGCGCTGCTCCACCGGCGCACCGGCCAGGCTTCCAAGCGCCGACCAGATAGCCGTTTTCTCGTCGGGGCCGACGGTCACGCCTTCGTGCAGCAAGCGGCCTTCGATCCATTCGGCGGCCCAAGTGCGGTAGCCCTCGCGGTCGATGCGGGCGAGCGGCTGGAAGGCGATTTCGCCATCCGTGCCCAGGTCGTAGTGCTCGCCGCCCAGCCCGAGGATGGTGGCCCGCATCGAGCGGCCCATATCGAACGCGAAGATGCGCGAGCCGGGATAGCGGCGGAACTGCATCGCCAGCGTGGCGAGCAGCACCGACTTGCCCATGCCCGTGGGACCAGCCACCAGCGTGTGGCCCACGTCCCCAATGTGCGTCACCAGCCGGAACGGAGTGGCGCCATCGGTGCGCGTGACGATCAGCGGCGGGCCGTCGAGGTGGTCGTTCTTCTCCGGCCCGGCCCACACGGCAGACACCGGCATCATGTGCGCCAGGTTCAGCGTCGAGACGATGGGCTGGCGGACATTCGCATAGGCGTTGCCGGGGATAGACGACAACCACGCATCCACGGCGTTGAGCGTTTCGGGGATGGTGACGAAGCCGCGTCCCTGGATGACCCGCTCCACCATGCGCAGCTTCTCGTCGGCTGCGCCGGCGTCCTCGTCCATGACGGTGACGGTCGCCGTCAGGTAGCCGAAGGCGACTTGATCGCTGCCCAACTCCTGCAAGGCCGCGTCCGCATCGGCAGCCTTGTTGTTGGCGTCGGTATCGACCAGCGGTGATTCCTGCTGGAAGATCGTTTCGCGCAGCAGCGCGATGACGTTCTTTCTTTTCGCAAACCACTGACGGCGCAGGCGCCCCAGCTCCCGTTCCGCCTCGGATTTGTCCAGGCACAGAAAGCGCGTACTCCAGCGGTATGCAAATCCCAGGCGGTTGAGGTCGTCCAGAATTCCCGGCCAGGTCGAGGTCGGGAAGCCGCGCACCGATGCCACGCGCAGGTGCTGGTCGCCCAGCATGGGCGCCAGGCCACCAACCAGTGCAGAATCGGTCAGCAGCGCGTCGATATGGAACGGCACTTCGGGTACCGCCAGCGAATAGCGCCGCGTCGAGACGGTCGAATGGAGGTAGGTCAGCGTCTGGCTGTCATCGAGCCAGGTGATTTCCGGCATCACGCCATCGAGCAGGTCGAAGACGCGATCCGTCTCCGCGCTGAAGGCTTGCAGCCGCTCGCGCCAGTCCACGCCATTCGTCGGCGTGTTCTCGTAGAGCATCTTGGCTGCGCGGGCGCGCGACTCCTCCGGCGGCAGATACACCAGCGTCAGGTGGTAACCGCTCTCGAAGTGGTGGCCCGATTCCTCAAAGGCGGCCCGGCGCTCTTCCTCCACCATCCACGAAAGCGGCTCGGGGAACTCCGAGCGCGGGTAATCGGCGGCGGGACGGCGCTCGGCTTCGATGAAAAGTGCCCAGCCCGATCCCATGCGGCGCAGCGCGTTGTTCAACCGCGCCGACGTGGCGACCAGCTCGCCTTGTGTCGCGCTGTCCAGATCAGGCCCGCGAAAGCATGCCGTGCGCTGGAATGAGCCATCCTTGTTCAGCACGACGCCCGGCGCGACCAGTCCGGCCCACGGAAGCCAGTCGGCGAGCAGCGCGGGCCGCTGGCGGTATTCGACGAGGTTCAGCATGGCATCACCTCACACGTCCAGCAGCGATCGGTGCTTGATGTGCCGCGCGAACACGGCTATGAACTGCGGATCGACGCGCGCGCCCCACACCGCCAGCGAATGGCCAACGATCCAGAGCACCACGCCGGGAATCCACAGTTGCAGGCCCAGCCCGACAGCAGCGGCCAGCGTGCCGTTGGCGATCGCCACGGTGCGCGGCGCGCCGCCCAGCAGAAGCGGCTCGGTCAGCGAGCGATGCAGCGGCACCTCGAAGCCGTCTGCGAAGGTGTCTGGGGCGCTCATACGACAGCCCCGCCAGAGAAGCTGAAGAAACTCAGGAAGAAGCTCGAAGCCGCGAACGCGATGGACAGGCCGAACACGATCTGGATCAGCTTGCGGAAGCCGCCCGACGTGTCACCGAAGGCAAGCGCGAGGCCGGTGGCGATGATGATGATGACCGCAACGATGCGCGCCACCGGCCCTTGAATCGACTCCAGGATCGACTGCAAGGGGCCTTCCCACGGCATCGAGGAACCGGCGGCCTGTGCGGTTCCAGCCAGGAGCAGCAGCAGCGCGGCCAGCAGCAGCCCTTGCCCCGCAGGGCGAGCAAGGCTGCGCAGTCGCGCAAGGCGCAAAGCCGGATTCGGAAAAAAACGGAAAGCAGGAACGATCATCTGCGTCATGGCAGTTCTCCAAGTGAGTCAGGGGATGGGGAGGTCGCCGCAGCGGGTGCGGCATCGGAAAGTGGCGACAGCTCGGAAAGCGGCGTTTTCAGCGCGTCCGCCCCCCAATCCACCAGCCGGTAGCCCATACCGTCAAAGCCGACGACACGGGCGATGCTCTCGATGCGGCGCTTGCGCCCGCGTCCGGCGATATGGATCACCACGTTGACCGCCTCGGCGATCAACGCACGGGGCGGGTTCACCGCCACTTCGAGGATCAGTTGCTCCAGGCGCAGCAGTGCCCCGAGCGCGGAGCCCGCGTGGATCGTGGCGATACCACCGGGGTGGCCCGTGCCCCACACCTTGATGAGATCCAGCGCCTCGGGGCCACGCACCTCGCCAACGACGACACGATCCGGGCGCAGGCGCATTGACGAACGCACCAGCTCGGTCATCGACACGACGCCATGCCGCGTGCGTAGCGGAACTTGGTCGCGCGCCGCGCATTGCAGCTCCACCGTGTCTTCGAGCACCAGCACACGGTCGCCGGTGGCGGCGACCTCGGCGAGCAAAGCATTGGCGAGCGTGGTCTTGCCGCTGCTGGTGGCGCCGGCGATCAGCACGTTCTGCCGCTCGCGCACGGCGCGAAAGAGAAAGCCCGCCTGTGCGCTGGTCATCATCCCGTCGATGACGTACCGCTCCAGCGGGATCACGCCGATGGCGCGCTTGCGCAGCGCGAAGGCCGGCCCCGGCGCGGCCGGTGGCAGTATGCCCTCGAAGCGTTCGCCCGTTTCGGGCAGCTCGGCGGACAGTAGCGGCTGGCCGCGATGGACTTCCGCGCCGACGTGGGCGGCCACCAGGCGGATGATTCGCTCACCGTCCGCCTCGGACATCTCCACGCCCATAGGCGCTCGGCCCGACGACAGGCGATCCACCCAAAGGGTGTGATCCGGGTTGAGCATGACCTCCACCACGTCCGGGTCTTCGAGCGCAGCGGCGATCAACGGCCCCATCGCCGTGCGCAGCATCTGGATGCGCCGGTCGAGCGAGGCCGCTGCGGACGAGCGCGGTTCGGGCGGGAATTGCGGAACGACACTCATGACGCACGCTCCTGTGCTTGCGCGGCCGCCGCCGCGTCCTCCATCCGCATTGGGTCTGGATGCAGTTCCTCCACCACGTCGCGCACCAGGCTGCGCCCACGCAGCAGGTGGCGGCCCAACTGCTCCACGAATTGCTCGAAGCGCGCC
The DNA here is from genome assembly GCF_029845105.1 of Stenotrophomonas sp. GD03654. Lineage (NCBI taxonomy): Bacteria > Pseudomonadati > Pseudomonadota > Gammaproteobacteria > Lysobacterales > Lysobacteraceae > Stenotrophomonas > Stenotrophomonas sp. GD03654. Next base: position 143,637 of record NZ_JAOCLC010000001.1, read on the forward strand.
TTGCCTTGGGCGCGCGCGGCCTCTTGGTGCGCTTCGGGAACTGGCGTGCTGACGGTCAGGTAGTAGCGAATGAACAGCGCTAGCGTTTCGATGGCGATGTTCTGGTCGCGCTCCATGCGCTCGGCCTGGCGCGAGAGGCGATCCAGCCGCTTGGCAATGGCCGCCTCGCGCTGGTCGGCGGCATCGGGCGACAGCCACGATGCGAGCGCCGCCGCGACGATGGACGACTTGGACACGCCTTTCTTGGCGGCCAGCTCGTCCAGGCGCTTGGCGTGCTCCGACTGGATAAAGAGATTCAGGCGGTATTGGCTCATAGCTCGATTCCGTCGTTTGGGTTCAGCGATGCCAGCCGGGCCGTGCGCTGCATGGCAGGGTCAAGCTGGCGAGGAAGGGGAAGTGGCAGGTCGTCGTCATCGAGCAGTGCGAGGTCGGCTGCGGACGCGGCCGGCTCAGGGTCGTAGGCGACGATTTCGGAGAGTTCGGGCTGACGTCGCGGGCCGCCGTCGTCGGCGCTGCCCATGTCATCAATGGGAACGGTGACCGGTGCGACTGGCACGGCAGGAATCGCCAGCGCGCTCCAATCGTCCGGGCGCAGCGGGGGCACGTCGGAGTACTGCCCGTCCGCCAGCGCAGGCGGCGGCAGCACGCGGCGGCTGAAATTGGTGTCCGCGTAGTAGCGCAGCTTTTTGGCCTTGATCGGCGGACTGCTGCCCACCATCACCACGGCCTCGTCGGGCGGAAGCTGCATGACCTCGCCTGGCGTCAGCAGCGGGCGCGCGGTTTCCTGACGCGACACCATGAGGTGGCCCAGCCACGGCGCGAGCCGGTGGCCCGCGTAGTTGCGCTGGGCGCGCAGCTCGGTGGCCGTGCCCAGCGTCTCGGAGATCCGTTTGGCGGTGCGCTCGTCGTTCGTGGCGAACGTCACGCGCACATGGCAGTTGTCGAGGATCGAATGGTTCTGGCCGTAGGCTTTGTCGATCTGGTTGAGCGACTGCGCGATGAGGAAACTGCGGATGCCGTAGCCCGCCATGAAGGCCAAGGCGGTCTCGAAGAAGTCCAGGCGCCCCAGCGCCGGAAACTCGTCGAGCATCAGCAGCAGCTTGTGGCGGCGTTCGATGCCGTCGGACCCATCGAGCGATTCGGTCAGCCGCCGGCCGATCTGGTTGAGGATCAGACGGATGAGCGGCTTCGTCCGCGAAATGTCCGAAGGCGGCACCACCAGATACAGCGACACCGGATGCTTGGCCGCGATCAGGTCGGCAATGCGCCAGTCGCAGCGAGACGTGACTTCGGCTACCGTGGGGTCGCGGTACAGGCCGAGGAAGCTCATGGCCGTGGACAGCACGCCGGAACGCTCGTTGTCCGACTTGTTGAGCACCTCGCGCGCAGCCGAAGCGACAACCGGATGCGGCATACCTCCTTGATCCAGACCCAGGTGCGGCGTGGTCATCATCCGATGCAAGGTCAGCTCGAACGGGCTGGCCGGGTCGGAAAGGAAGTTCGCAACGCCGCGTAGCGTCTTGTCCTCGCCCGCGTAGAGCACATGCAGGATGGCCCCGACCAGCAGCGCGTGGCTGGTCTTCTCCCAATGGTTGCGCTTCTCCAGCGCGCCTTCGGGATCGACCAGGATGTCCGCGATGTTCTGCACGTCGCGCACTTCATGCGCGCCGTGCCGCACCTCCAACAGCGGGTTGTAGGCGGCCGACCTCGCGTCGGTCGGGTTGAACAGCAGGCAATGCGAGAAGCGCGAGCGCCAGCCTGCGGTGATTTGCCAGTTCTCGCCTTTGATGTCGTGGATGACGGCGGATGCGGGCCAGGAAAGCAGCGTCGGCACTACGAGGCCAACGCCTTTGCCGCTTCGCGTGGGCGCGAAGGTCAGGACGTGTTCCGGCCCTTCATGTCGCAGGTACTGGCGGTCGTGCTGGCCGAGGAACACGCCGGCCGGCTGCGTGAGGCCCGCCCTACGAATGTCCTGCGCGTTCGCCCAGCGGGCCGAGCCGTAGGTGGTGACGAGCCGCGCTTGGCGCGAGCGCCAGACCGACATGGCAATGGCAACGCACACGGCGACCATGCCACTGGCGCCGGCAATCGCGCCGCCAGTGTCGAACACCTCCGGTGCATACGCGCCGAAGAAGAACCACCACTCAAACAGCTTCCAAGGGTGGTAGATAGACGTGCCAAGAAAGTCGAACCAGGGCGAGCCAAGGCGTAGCCGATAGCCAAGGGCCGCTGCTGTCCATTGTGTGGCGCCCCACACGCCGGCGATCACGATGCCGAACACTACGGCGATCTGACCGAACAGCACGTTCGTCCCTTGCATGACCTGGCCTCCGATTTCTCCTGCGCTGATTCCTCATGGGAAAAGCGGCACAAGGGCGCGCCGCAGGCGTCAGGATCGGTGCCGGGTCAGTGCCGGTCAAAGACCGTTTCGGGCAGAAAGGTCGAGCAAAAAGACAGAATGCGCGCGATGGCGAACCAAAGAAAAGCGCCGCAAGTGCAGGCGCATTGCGGCGTGTCGAGCAGAAAGATAAAGTCGATGCGACGAACCGCCAACAATCAGAACTTGGGGGATTCCTTCGGTGGTGTGTATGGGGTTTCGCCGTCGCCATAGAACCGCTTGCGCGTGGCCTCGGCTACCCGATTGCACAGCACGTCGCCCAGCTTGGGGCGATCTGTCTTGCATTGCTGGCGCAGTTCCTTGAGCCGGTCGGGGTTGGCCGCCAGTTCTTCCACCGTCGGGATATTCGCTTCCGATGTGTTGGCCTTCTGAGGCGTTTCGGACTGGCCGCAGGCAGTCAGCGCGGCTGCAAGCAAGAATGGGATGATCCTTTTCATGGCGCAGGTTCCTCCAGGGAATCGGAGTAATGGCCCGGCTTGGGCCTTGGGGCTTCCGGTGACTCGATGGCCTGCACGCGCTCAATGAACCGTGCAAGCACATCGAACGGCTGACCTTCAGCGTGCAGCAGGTAGGTCGTCAGCGGCGGCACGCGCAAAGCCAGCGGTCGGGCCACCACGCCCGAGTCGGGGTTGGCCGCAATGCGCGCTGCGCCCGTAAATCCAAGCCCGAGGCCGGCCGATACCAACGCCATCATCAGATCGCACGTAGCGACCCGTTCTGCGACCAACGGCTCCATGTCGGCCCGGCGCAGCACCCGATCGACGAATTTGGCATGGCCTTCGCACACTTTCGGATCACATAGAACCAGCGGATAGCGCAGCAGTTCCTCCAAAGGGATGCGCTTGAATGCAAGCAGCGGATGCCGGGCTGGCACCGTCACTATGAGCGCGTCCTTCCAGACTGGTATGGCGACGATGCCGTCGCCCACTTCGTCGGATTGGGCAAACCCTACGTCGTACAGATCGTCATGCAACCCTTTGATCTGCTGCGACAGCGGCACCTCGAAGAAGCGGATTTCGACCTCGGGTTCTTCTAGGCGACACAACGCCAGCAAGGTCGGCAAGCGCGACGGCGTGATGCCATCCGACAAGGCCACGCGCAACTGCCCATGAAAACCGTTTGCTGCCGCTTTCACGCTTTCACGCGCTTGTTCCAAGGCAGCGAACACACGGCGCACATGCTCCAAGAACAATGTTCCGGCACGGGTCAGCCGTGTACTGCGCGTGGTACGGGCAAACAGCAACACGCCTAGTTCTTCTTCCAGCTCCTTGATGGCGCGCGACAGTGGCGACTGCTCCATATGCAGCCGCTCGGCTGCACGGGCAAAGTGCAGTTCTTCTGCAACAGCGAGGAAACAGCGTAGATGTCGGAGCTCCATTGTTTTACCTCTTGCCAACGCTTCCTGCCCGATCTTCACGCATGCCTTATGACCGGCAGCAATCTTGAAAAATTCGCATGAGATGCGTAATTATCACCCAAACATGAAAATTTTGTACAATCCTGCCATTGTTTGACCTCCAAGGCACCCGCGATGCCCACCGACAACAACGAAGGCGAAATCCTCACCATCAGGCAGGTATCCGACTACCTGAAGGTCACGGAACGGACGATCTACAGGTTGGCCGGGGCCAAGAAAATCCCAGCCTTCAAAGTTGGAGGGACGTGGCGGTTTTCGCGCGCAGACATTGACAACTGGATCAAGCAGCAGTCCTTGGAAGGACTCGACGCTGCGCGCGAGGGTGTCCACACGGCCAATGGCCAAACCAACGATGGAGTGCGTAAGTAATGCTTGGATTGACTCTTCGGGATGAGTTTCGGGGCAAGCGCCTCAAAGGGACGGCCATTGAGCTTTCCAACGACTCGAACACGGGTGCCACCCAGATCGCCGCACAGGCATTCCTGGAGATCACCTATCCGACCCACGATCTGCTGAAGGGCATCGAAGCCGTAGGCCCCAACCAAGGGCGGCCAGTGGTCGTGATCGGCGAGCGCGGCCTGGGTAAGTCGCACTTGATGGCAGCGCTCTACCACGCGGTCAACGATGCCGCATCGACGAGCGCATGGCTCAACTCCTGGTCAAGCACGCTGGGTGATCCCGGCATCGGCAAGATCGCACTGCGCGATGGCATGTTGGTCATTGGCGAGAGCCTGCACCGGCAACGCTACAAGTTCCTGTGGGACTTGCTGTTCGAGCGCCATCCGCGCGGCGAATTCATCAAGGGCAAGTGGGAAGGCATGGGAGCGGCCAAGACCGACATCCCCTCAGACAAGCTCATCATCGAGCTGCTTGAGCATCGGCCCGCAATGCTCCTTCTCGACGAATTCCAGACTTGGTACGACGGCCTGACCAATACCAAGCAGTACCCCTGGAAGCAATGGGCGTTCAACTTCATCCAGATCCTGTCGGAGATCGCCAAAGAGCGCCCCGACCTACTCGTGTTGGTGATCTCCGTGCGCAATGGTGGAAGCGATGCTTACCAGCAGGTGCACCGCGTCAACCCGGTGGCCATCGACTTCAAGGCGGGAGGCAATGCCGAGCGTATCCAGCAGGATCGACGGCGGATGCTGTTGCATCGCCTGTTCGACAACCGTCTGCAGATTGCAGACGGCACCATCGAATCGCTGGTTGCGCAACACGTCTCCGAATACTTCCGCCTGCTGGATGTGCCGCCCGCCGAGCAGGATCGCAAGCGCCGTGAATTCACTGAGTCCTGGCCTTACGCACCGCACTTGCTGCGCCTGCTTGAGGAACAGGTGCTGATAGCCACGGATGCGCAAGAAACGCGCGACATGATTCGCATCCTGGCCAACCTCTACAAGAGCCGGGGCGAAGCGGTGCCTGTGCTCACTGCCGCTGATTTCCGGCTGGATGACGATGCCTCGGGCATTGGAGCGCTGCTGGATTCAGTGTCCAACGAACACCACCGCACCCTGCGCGAAAAAGCGCAGCACAACATCATTTCGGTGACCGAGGCGGTGTACGACCACGCCAACCTTGCCCCACACCTGCAAGAAATCCTGAGCGCGCTGTGGCTCCGCTCCATCGCCGTCGGCAATCTTGCCGGGGCCGATCCTGCCACGTTGCAGGTGGACATCACCCGCAGCAAGCCGGTAGATGGCAATGCCTTTCAGGTCGAACTGGCGACCATTGTCGAAAACAGCTTCAACATTCACCAGGATGGTCCACGGTTGGTCTTCCGCGAGGAAGAAAACCCCCGCGCCAAGCTGATGGCCTGCGCGCGCAACGACAAGCTGTTCACCGATGGTTCCGATCAGGTGCAGCTTGCCAAGCAGGTGCGCTACGTCATCGGAGGCAGCGATGAGGTCGCTAAAACCTTCCGCGTGATTGCCCTGCCAAAATCGTGGCAGAACGATCCGTGGACATCGCTCGACGAAGCCGAGCAGCCGGAGCGCTGGGATGACCGGCTGCCCATTCTGGTGCTGCCAGATGAGCCGGAAAAAATGGACCAAACACTGGGCCGCTGGCTCAAGGACCACCTGCAAAAGCGCCGCAACACCATTCGCTTCTTGTTGCCCCGTGCCGGCTCCACCAACGCCTTTCAGGACCGTGACCTCCTCATCCTTGCCCGCGCCGAAATGAAGGCTCAGGAATGGAGTGGGCAGAACCCCGAATACAAGAAACTTCATAAGGAATTTGAAGGCACGCTGCGCGAGAACCTGAAGAAGCGCTTCGATCGGTTTGCCATCCTGCACCGCTATGACCACCAGAACCCGCAGCAATCCCTGTTCAGTGTCGAGCACCTGAAAAAGCAAGGTGCTCAAATCCCCGAGGGCATCGAAGAAACCCTGACCAACGACCTCTTTGTCCCCGAAGATTTCGAAGACCTCGTTCTTGAAGCCGCCTCGGAGAACGCCCCCCTCGGCAAGCTGCTGCGTGAACTGCAAGAGCCTCGCCCTGCTGGTCAGGATTGCATCCCCTGGCTGGGGGAAACCGCGATGAAGGAACGCATCCTGCGCTTGTGCGCGCGCGGCAAGATCGCCATCAACCTGCGCAATCTGGAGCACCTTCAAACCCACGCGGGCGAGGACGAGGAAACTGCATGGCGGCGCTTGCGCCCCAAGCTCTCCTACACCGGGCGTCAGCTTGATGAAGTGTTCCTGATGGAACCCTCGGCGGTGCCCGCGACCGGAGGCACCACGCCACCCGCGCCGCAGCCGCCTGCAGGCGGCAACGGTGGATCGGGCGGCGATACTTTTGGTGGCGGCACTACCACTCCGCCCGTCTCCCCTTCCGGTGGCGACAACACCCCCGGCGGTGGTGCATCACCGAATGGCGGCGACATCTTTGGTAGTGGCACAAGTACCACTACCAAATCACGCACCCCGCTCTCTAACCCGCCAACCTCGCCGCTCAACCTGATCGGCAAGCTCGAAGGCTGGGGCATTGGCCCAGCCACGCCTGTGGCAGAAGTCTCGATCAAGGTGTCTGCTGGTCAGAACACGCAGATTACGGGCGCGCAACTCAAGGAACTGCTCAAGAAGCTGCCTGATGGCATGACCTTTGAGCTGAGTCTTGAGAAGGAGGACAACTGATGGCGTTGGATGCTCAAATCTTGCAGCGCCTGACCCAGGACAGCCCGAAAGAAGCGTGGCGCATCATTACCGATCGGGTGCTGGAGATTGCCTCGAAACCGCTGGCCGAAGGCAATGCCCCCAGCGAGGTGGTCAAGCGAGACCGCGAAATTGCCGAGCTCGATTTGTTTCTGGCCTCCAGCGGCTGGGATCTGTGGCGGGTCTTTGCCCAACCCGAAATCTGTGGTGTTGAACGTACCTCAAACCGGCTTACGCGTTGGTGGAGCGAACCCGGCTATGGCCACAGCGTCGCGCGCGCCGTGCTGATTCTGGATGCCCTCTCGCTGCGCGAACTGCCCTGGCTGCTGCAAGGGGCCAAAGAGCGTGGATTCACCCTGCACACAGTGGGCGCCACAGCATCTGAACTGCCCAGTGAAACCAACCCGTTCGCCCGCGCATTGGGGCTGACCAGCCGTAGCCAGCTACAAGCCAACGGCGGCGGTTTGGCCCACAAGCTGCAACCGGCGCAGACCGAAACCATCGACTTGCCGTGGAAGGACTGCGAGGGTTTGGTGGACAACGCCTCGGGTGCGAAGAATTGGGTGTTCTGGCATCACTGGCCAGACGTCAAGCTGCACGACTACGGCGCGGGCCAAGGTCTGGAGCTGCTGACCAGAGATGCCGCGCAGCAACTTTCCAGTGACGACTTTTGGAGCTTTATTGAGCGCCTCGCCACTGGGCGGCGCTTGGTCATCACATCCGATCACGGCTACGCCGCCACGGGCTACTTCCCCGATGCCGATGGTGAGGTTGCCTCGCACCTCAAGCAGACTTTTTCAAGCGGTCGCAGCAAGGCAGGCAATGGCGACGCAGGCCCCTTCGTTCCTCCCGTCGCCTTGCAAATCGACAGCCCGCATGGCGCACACCTGCTGGCGCTGGGGCGCAGAAAGTGGCGCAGCCAAGGCGGCTACCCGACTTTGACGCATGGTGGTCTCTCGCTGCTGGAAGTGCTGTCACCTTGGCTTGAGATAAGTAGATGAACGGGTTGGAACATTTTTTTCGGAGCATGGGCTAATGGCACAAGCTGATTTATTGGTTGATTTGGTCAAAACCGCGACCAGTGGGGATCAGCTTGCCTTCCGCAAGGCCGCAGAAGGATTGATCCAAGAAGAAAAACAGAAGGGACACCGTTTGCTCGCGGAGCGACTGACCAAGGCATTGCAACCCAATGTCACTCAAGCTGCCCGCTCCCCGGTCACCAAGATGAGCGGCAGCGCCCCACAAAAAGATCTGTTTTATGAAACCACACCAGAGCGCAATCTGGATAGCTTAATGCTGCCTGAAAAGATCAGGGTGCAGATAAGAGAGCTTGTGGAAGAGCAACATCGTGCAGAGCTACTTCATGCACACAACCTTCGTGCCAGAAACAGCATTCTGCTCGCAGGCCCCCCCGGAAATGGCAAAACAACGCTGGCCGAAGCGCTGGCGTTCGAGCTGATGTATCCCCTCATCGTCGTCCGATACGAAACTTTGGTGGGAAGCTATCTTGGTGAAACTTCCAGCCGATTGAAAAGCGTGCTGGACTACGCTAGGACACAGCGCTGCGTCCTATTCTTTGACGAATTCGAGACACTGGGCAAAGAGCGCGGCGACACCCATGAAACGGGAGAGATCAAGCGCGTCGTCAGTACCTTGCTGATGCAGTTGGATGAAATGCCAGACTATGTAGTGGTGGTCGCTGCCAGCAATCACCCTGAACTTTTGGACAAAGCCGTCTGGCGGCGCTTTCAATTGCGCATTGAGTTGCTAACACCTACCCGAGCACAACTGACGCAATACATCGCCTCGATTGGCCAGCGGTGTGACGTGAATTTTGGATATGAGCCGGCAACCTTGGCGAAGCACCTGTTGGGGTTGAATTTCGCAGAAACCGAAGAGTTTTGCCTTAGCGTAGTTCGCCGCGCCGTTCTCGACATGAAGACGGAAAATGCCCAGCAAGTGACCAAGCTGAAGCTGGAGCAATGGAAAGGCCGTTTGAAACCAACCACCGGCAAAGGCGCGGCGACTGTCAAGGAAGCAGCCAAAGAGGGAGGAGATAGCTGATGGCAACCTCTCTTCCTCTTCTCGTATTCCCACAAGCGAGAACCATCGCACCACCCGCAGGTAACGGATTTCCGTCAAGTCAGCCCCATGTTCCAGGACATGGAAAACAGGTGGCTCGACTAGGCACGCAACTGACCACACTCCAACAGGAATTTGATCGCTATAAAGCCAGCGTTAGCGGCTCCGTGGCTGGATTCGAGCCTGAAACCGTTCTGGTGATTGAAATAGCAGGCAGCGTCAATGAGTTCCGACAGGCCGTCGAAGCCATTGGACTGGAGTGGCTGGGGGAATGGGATGTTGATGACATTCCCCCCGACGAGGATTTTTTTGAAGTCAACACCAAAGGGGAGCGTGCGAACAAGGCGGTCAAGGGGCGGATGTTCCTGTCTCTCAGCAATGAGGCAGGGATGCGGCAACTCCTGTCGCTATGGGAGCAATGGAAGAACAATCAGGCGTTGCCGATGGGGAAAACCAAGTGGCGCGATGTGTTCAATCAAACTGTTCAAATCCGCCGCTGGGGCATTGAAGAAACCCTGCGCGAGACAGGCATGCTGGGGCGCTGGAGAGATGCCCTCGACCCCAACAACTCGGAGGAATCGATCCACTGTCAGATCGAGCTGTTCTATCGCAAGTCAGAAGACAGGCGCAGACAAAGCGAGCGCAATATTGCCGCATTGCTGGAAGCGGCTGGTGGCCGAGCATTGAGCAGCTTCATCGACATGCCAGAGATCGCCTTTCATGCGGTCAAGGCAGAATTGCCCGTAGAACGTATCCGGCAGCTTTTATACGATCTGGATTCCGAGGCGCACGATACCGACATTCAGCTCTTCAAGTTTCATGGTGTCATGTATTTCCGTCCCACCGGGCAAAGTCTCGCCGTAACGGAAGATGGCGAAGGCGTTGACACTGAAATTGCCGAGGGAATAGTTGAGCTGCCACCTGTTGCAGCCATTCTCGATGGCGTGCCCAACATCCAGCACCAAGCGCTGAAGGGGCGCCTATTGCTGGACGATCCGGATAATCTTTCTTCGCAGTATCAACCAGGAGAAAGAAAACACGGTACGTCAATGGCTTCTTTAGTTGTGCATGGTGAGCTGGTGGATGGCGAACCTGACCCATTGCCACGTCTGGTGTATGTGCTTCCCATCATGCAGCCAGATCCTCATTCCATGAACCGAAGCGAGCATGTGCCCGATGAGGTTTTTTTCGAGGATCGCATTGCGCGCGCAGTCAGGCGAATGTTTGAGGGCGAAGGCGCAGTGCCAGCGCAAGCACCCGGTGTTTGCGTCATCAATCTCTCCATTGGAGACCCGGCACGCCCCTTTATCCACACGCCCAGCCCTTGGGCTAGGCTGCTGGATTGGTTGTCATGGAAGTACCGTGTGCTTTTCTGCGTCAGTGCAGGGAACTATCCGGACGCCATCGACATTGCTTTATCGGGGCCGGACTATCTGGCATTGACCGACTCCCAAAGGGTCGATCATGTGCTGAAGTGCATTCAGGCCCAACTGTCCGTGCGGCGAATTCTATCCCCGGCAGAATCCATCAATGCCATCACGGTGGGAGCGACACACGCCGACGGCGTTGACAATTACTATCCGGGGCAACGTACAGATCTTCTGCCCAACACGGTGCTGTTTAGCCCTGCTGCTCGGCTGGGGCATGGGTTTCGTCGTTCCATCAAACCGGAAGTATTATTTCCAGGTGGCCGACAACTGTATCGCACTCCAATGCTGGACAGCCAGACGGTCTATCACGTGGATAGCAGCATTGCCGCGCCAGGGCAGAAAGTAGCATCGGACAGCAACCAAGCCGGTGCTTTGTCTCAGACCATTCATACGCGCGGCACCAGCAATGCTACAGCGCTTGCCACCCGCAGTGCCGCACGTATTTATGAAGTGCTGGATGCACTGCGAGCGGAAAACGAAGAGAACATTCCGCCAGGGCTGATTTCCGTTCTCATCAAGGCGCTATTGGTGCATGGAGCCAAACAAGATGGCGATGCCAGCAAGGCAATCACTGCGGCACTGAAAACATCCGATAACTCACGCCAGTTCAAAGAGCTGTTGGCACGTTACCTTGGCTATGGCGAGGTTCAAATCGAACGAGTACTGGCATGTACCGAGCAGCGCGGTACGGTGCTGGGCTGTGGCGAGATTCGTGAGAATGAAATTCACGAATATCGGTTCCCCCTGCCCCCAGACCTTTCCGGCAGTCAGGCGTGGCGCCGGTTGGTAGTGACGTTGGCATGGTTCAGTCCAATCAACCCAGACCACCGAAACTTCCGTGAAGCCAAGCTGGAACTATCCCCCGTTGGCGGCTGGAGTGGTGTACCCCTCAAGCTGGCGCGCCAAGATGCAGATCACAACCAAGTGTTGCGTGGAACCGTGCAGCACGAGGTGGTGGAAGGCTCTAAACAGATCGCTGCATACCAAGATGGTGACAGCATTCTGCTGCACGTTGCCTGCAAGAAAGATGCGACGGCCCATCTTGACGATGCCATTCCTTACGGCCTCGCTGTGACCCTGGAGGTTGGCGAGGGCATTCAAATTCCAATTTATCAGCAACTTCGCACCCGACTGCAGCCGCAAGTCGCTGTCGGCGCAGTTGGAGGACAGCCTTGATGGCCACCAAAAAAGAACTACTCGCACAGCAAGTCGCCAAAGCCGTCGGTGCGGGAAAACCTGTCGCGCTGGAAACCGTCGATTTCAACGATCCCAACCGTCCCAAGACCTGCCTGGAGGTTGATTTCCCCATCCTGCCCGTCAATCAGGTAGCGATCATCGAAGGCAACGCGGGCAAGCCGATTTACCAGATGTCCAAATGGTGGGCGCGGCGACGCTCCAGCGTATTCCGCTCCATGCTGATCGCGGCGGCCACCAAGGCCCCGGAAGACAAATCGCACGCGGCCAAACTGGTGTGGGATAACTACTACGCCAACCACCAGAAGAAAGGCGCGTTCAAGCACCTGAAGGTGGCCGACATCTTCATGGGCGGCGGCACCACGCTGGTGGAAGGCTCGCGCCTGGGTATGCAGATGGTCGGCAACGACCTGAATCCGGTCGCCTGGTTCGTGGTCAAGCAGGAGCTGGCCAACGTCGATCTGGAATAAGTGAAGAAGCTGCTCGCCGACATCGAGGCCGAGGTCAAGCCGCAGATCATGCCGTACTACTACTGCGACGGCCCGGAGGGTGAGAAAGGCAAGTGGACGCATCTGCCCAGCAACAAGGCGATGCCTGCCGATTTCGACCCGTTGACCATCCCGCAGAGCGAGCGCAAGGACTACCGCTACGAAGGCCCGGAGGCGATCTATACCTTCTGGGCCAAGCATGGCCCTTGCCAGGTGACGGGCTGCGGTCACCGCACGCCGATCATGACCAGCCCGGTGATGGCGGTGAAGACCATCAGCGTGAAGCACTGGGAACACACATGCAGTAAATGCAGCGGCGAATTCCACGTTGAAGAGGACGCCGCAAGGATGGCGCCGGATGCGCCGCTGGTTGTCGCGCCGGATGAACACCCGTTCTCTGTGCTCGACAAAAAACGCGGCGTAATTTGCCCGCACTGCGGCCATGTGGAGGAGGCTGCCATCCGCGTCAAAGATGGTCTGGTCATTGAGGGTACGCGTGGGCAGATCAAACTGGGCAAGGGCAAGAACAAGAAGGTCGAGTTGAGCTTGCTGGTGCATCCGCAATGGCTGGCGGGTTCGCCCAAGCAGGATGCGGAAGGCCAGCCCTACGGCGGCTCGGCGCAGGACGATGTGGCGGCGACTACGCGCTGGGATGTTGCGCGCGCTGCGAAGATTCGCCTGCTGGAGGTGCGCGGCACGCTGCCGGATGAAGTGACGTGCCCAGAAACTAAGGTCACATTTCCGACAGACCGCGCCAACAAGGCTGGGAATGGAAAATTTACCTGCACAAAATGTGGCACTACCCAAGACATCATTGCTGCATTGCGGCCAACCGAGAAAACAGCGCCTTTCGGTGCTTACGCTGTGCAGGGCTACGCTCCCCTGCGTGATGAAGCGGGCAAGCCTTACAGCGGTCGTTTCTTCGCAGCCTTCGATGTAGGGCATGCGAAGCAATACGATGCGAGCCTTTCTGAATGGGAAGCGCGCAAGAATGACGATCTAAAGGCCTATTGGCCACAATCCGATATACCACCAAGCCTGCGTGCCATGGTCAAAGATTTGATCGCCAACGGGCACGGATACAAGCAGTGGGCAGACATGTTCAACCCCCGCCAGCTTTTGGTGCACGCACAGCTGTTGAAGGCAATTGTCAATGTTGGGAACTATGACTGGTCGGTGCGCGAGTATGTGTTGGGGGCTTTCCAGCAATATTTGCGTAATCAATGTTTGTTTAGTTTTTGGAATCCACAGCGAGACACCCCAGAGCCGATGTTCTCGAACAGCAACTATCATCCGAAATTAACGGTAGTTGAAAACTGCGTATTTCCTGCCTTGGGTCGTGGTAATTGGGCATCCAGCACAGAGGGCATTCTCGAAGGTCGAGAATGGGCTATCCACCCTTGGGAAGTTGTCAGTATCGAAAGTCTGAGTCGTCGTGATCTTGTTCTAGCCGAAAAACTGAGTGGAAAAAGTGAAAAGGTCCAACCGGGCGACCCGGTGTTGGATGTGGCAGTGCATCAGGGCTCTTCCACCGATTTGATCCAGCTTGAAACTGGCAGCCTAGATTTAGTCATCACTGATCCGCCATTCGGCGACCTTTTGCAGTATTCCGAACTGGCTGACTTTTTCTATGTCTGGCTGCGACTGGCGCTTAAGAGTAAGTACCCGGAGATTTTTAGTGCGGAATACACGCCTAAGTCGTTGGAGGCCGTTGCCAATAGCTTTCGCGAGCCAGAAGACTCCAATGGCTTCTATCAAAGGCTGCTAACGCAGTGCTGGCGCGAGGCGCATCGCCTTTTGAAGCCGAGTGGCATCCTGGCTTTCACCTTCCACCACAGCGAGGACGAACCGTGGGTAGCGGTGCTTGAGTCGTTGTTCGACGCAGGCTACTACCTCGAAGCGACCTACCCAATTCGCTCCGATGAAACCAAGGGCGATAACGCTGAGTTCGGTGCACAAAAAATCGAATACGACATCATCCACGTCTGCCGCAAGCGCACCGAGGAACCCAAGCCGGTGAGCTGGGGCCGGATGCGTCGGGAAGTGATGGCCGATGTGCGCCAGTTGCAGGCCATGCTGGAGAACCACGCCAAGGAAGGTCTGCCCGCCGCCGACATCCAGGTGATCCGGCGCGGCAAGGCGCTGGAATACTTTTCGCGCCACTACGGCAAGGTGTATGTGGATGAAGGCCGCACCATCTCCGTGCGCGATGCGCTGGTGGGTATCAACCAGCTCATCGACGAAGACGCCGACAAGGGCAAGGAAGCGCCGCCGGTCAACGCCGAGCCGATGACGCGCCAATTTTTGCGCACCTTCGGCACAGCCACCGAGATGAAGCGTGACCAGCTGCAGAAGTTTCTGCGCGGCACCATCACCACGCCGGATGACTTTGAGCAACGTGGTTGGTGCAGTGAGGTGAAAAAGGTCTTCACCCGCACCGCACCGCTGGATTTCGCTCGCGATTGGCAAGGCAAGCACAAGCGCAAGCTCACCTCTGACCTCGATCAGGCATTGGTGCTGATCGGCGCCTGCGTGGATGGCAGCGGCATCAATGCCTCGGACACGCTGACGAACGAAAACTTCAAGCCGCACATCGCACTCAAGCCGCTGCTGGAGTGGTTGCAAAAGAACGGATCGGATCAAACCACCCGCAACGCGGCCTCGCGCGCGGTGTCGATCTTTTCAGCCTGGCAAGCCAGCCAGGCACCCAAGCCACTGCAGGTTTCGTTGTTCGATGACGATGAGGAGTATGCGAAATGAGGCAGGTGCTCGATACGGTATGGCAACGGCGAGGCACCAGTTGGCTGTGGGACGAGGAAGCGCGTAACACCGTGTGTGCGGCGAGCGAGGTTTGGAGCCTGCGGCAGTTTTTGCAGGCGGCAGCCCCCGGTGCGCAGGGCTGGCCGGATGACCTGCCCAGCAACGGCGGGCAGACGTTGGTGGTGGCCGGGCTGGAGGGCAGCCTTGATTTGCTGGCTCCCGATCAGGCCGAAATCTGGCTGGGCGACACGATCAAACGCGCCATCCTGTCATTTCAGGATGCATACGCAGGCGAAGCAGCCTTGATCTTCTGGCTGCCGAAGGGCCAGGGCCGTTTGCGCGTGCAGGCATCCACCGACGCAGTAACCTGGCTGTGCGAAGCGCCGCATCGGGGGCAACTGCTCGACTTTGGGCGCCTTCTGTGGGGTGAGGCCAACGAGTATCCACAGGAAATCTTGCTGCGCGAGGGCGCGAAAGCGGCCGGCCTGTTTCACCTGCGGATCACTTGAGGCCAGCGCGTGCAAGCAGACGATTTTCAGGATTCGTTCCAGCCCGGCGAGCGCATCACCCACACCGAATTCGGTTCAGGCGTGGTGCTCGAACCCGGGCACGATGGCTATCTGCGCGCGTTCTTCGGCGTGGTGGGCGAGCGCCGCGTACCGACCAGTTCGTTACGCCGCGAGCGCACCCGTACCGAGCGCATTCTGCAATCGGTGGCAGGCGGCTCCGACCGGGCACGCAAGGCATGGCTGTCTTACGAGGCGCACGCACTGCCGGTGATGGAGAGCGCCTCGGCGCTGACCTCGGCACGCATTGATCTGCTGCCACATCAGGTGGTGCTGACGCACCGCATTGCCACTGCCTCACCACGGCGTTACCTGATCGCCGACGAGGTGGGCTTGGGCAAAACCATCGAAGCCGCGCTGATTCTGCGTGAACTGGCCAGCCGGGGCGAGTTGACCCGGGCGCTGATGGTGGTGCCCGCAGGCTTGGTGAACAACTGGCACCGCGAATTGAACGAGGTGTTCAATCTCGACTTCGAGGTGTTCGGCTCCGAAGGCGACATCACCGACCGCAAGACCAATGCCTTCGCCAAGCACGACCGGCTGATTGCCAGCATCGACACCTTGAAGCGCCCTGCCCGTATCAAGCGTCTGCTGGATGCGCCACGATGGGACCTGGTGGTATTCGACGAAGCGCATCACCTGACCGCACACCGCACGGGCGGCAAGGTGCGCAAGACGGAAAACTACAAGCTGGCCGAAGCGCTGAAGGATCACGCGCGTGATCTGTTGCTCCTGTCTGCTACGCCGCACCAAGGCAATCACTTCCAGTTCTGGATGCTGGCGCAGCTCTTGAACCCCACGCTGTTTGGTAGTCCCGAGGACATGCTGGAAAACCGCCATCGTCTGAATACGGTGATGTTTCGCCGCACCAAGGCCGATGCCTGCCAACCCGATGGCTCACCGCTGTTTGCCCGGCGCTGGGTGCATACCGAGTCCTTCTTGATGAATCAGGAGGAGCGGCTGTTTTACGAGAAGCTGCGCGAGTACCTGGAAGATGGTTTCGATCTGGCCCGCCGCCAGGGCAACCAAGGGCGCGCACTGGGCTTCTTGATGGCGATCTTCCAGAAGATCGCGGCATCAAGCTTTGCCGCCGTTCGCCGCACGCTCAAGCGCCGCTTGTTGATGCTGACGCTGCACGAGGCATTTCTGCGCGACAAGGAGCTGGACATCGAAGGCCGCGAACGCCTGACCGAGGAAGCGCGCGAGCTGATTCATGCGGAATTTGGCTTGCCGCGCGACAGCGTTGGTCGCAGCGAGGTGGATCGCGTGTTGGCTGACCTCAAGTACCGGCTGGTGAAGAAGCTGGATGAAGAGGCGCTGGAAATGGCCTCCGACCCCTATGGCAGCGAGTATTCGGCCACGCACGCCGAGGAGGCAGCGTCTGCTGTGGTCGATTTGCATCTGCCCGAGGAGCGCCTGCGCATCGGTGATTTGCTGCGCATCTTCCCGCAGCAGCGCGAGACCAAGGTGCAAAAGCTGCTCGATGGCTTGGGGCATTTGTGGCGACAGAACGCCAACGAAAAGATCGTGATCTTTGCCACCTACCTTGGCACGGTCGATCTGATTGCCCGCGAGATTGAACAGGCTTATCCCGGCCAGGGCGTGGTGGTGCTGCGTGGCGGCGACCACGGTGCCAAGCTGGCAGCAGAGCGGAAGTTCCGCCTGAAAGACGGGCCGCGTGTGCTGGTGTGCACAGCGGCTGGCCGCGAAGGGTTGAACCTGCAATTTGCGCGCATTCTGTTCAATTTTGACCTGCCTTGGAACCCGATGGACATGGAGCAGCGCATTGGGCGCATCCATCGCTACGGCCAGCGCGATACTGCACAGGTTTACAATCTGGTGCTGTCGGACACCATCGAGGGGCGTATCTTCCTGCTGCTGGACGAGAAGCTGACTGAAATTGCACGCACGGTCGGCAAGGTCGATGACCAGGGCAATGTGGCCGAAGACATGAGAGCGCAGATTCTGGGACAGCTTTCCGAACGGTTGAACTACGACCGCCTGTACCAGGAGGCGCTGTCTGACCCTGAACTGAAACGCACACAGGTGGAGCTGGAAGCGGCACTGTCCAATTCCCGCGAGGCACGGCAGGTGGTGTTCGACCTGTTTCAAGACCTTGACGGTTTCAGCCTCGATGACTACCAGCCCTTCTCGGATGTGTCCTCCAGCCTGGATCGGCTGGTGCGTTTTCTGTCGGCGGCCGTGGCAGACCGCCAGCAGAAGCTGCTGAAGGTGGACGAAGAAACCTACGACCTTGTGACAGTGGATGGCACGCGCCGTGCACGGTTCACACTGAACCGCGATACCGCCACCAGCAGGGACGATCTGGAACTGATGGGGTTGGATCACCCCTTGGTACAGGAAGAGCTTGGCCGCTGGCGCAGCGTGACGCCCGAAGACATCGGCATTGCGGTGGCTGGGGATGTTGACGAGCCGGTGCTGCTGTCCTTGTGGATGGTGGAGGCGTCTGCCGGCAACGGTGAGCGCCGTGTGGTGGTGCAGCCCATCGCAGTCAAGCAGGACGGGACACGGGTGCCGACTATTGAGCGGCAATGCGAACGGTATCTGCAAGCATCGGCGATCTCGCCGAGTTTTACACCGGAGCAGCGGCTGGCGTTGTTTGCCCACACCGTGGAGCCAACGTTGCAACGTGAGTTGAAACACAAGGGCGCGGCCAATGGAGATGGCAGCTATTCGGCCGAGCTGATTGGATACGTTGAGGTACTGAAAACGCCCGCTTGAAGCAGAAGGGCCACGCTGAATCCGAGGGCGAGAGAATTCTTCAAATAGTGAGGTTACGCTGTTTTCCAATCTCCCATGACACGCCGCCGCCACGTACCGTCGCGGCGAGCTGCTGGCCCAGCCGCTGCTCGATCACGGGTTTCCACGGCACGAGGCTGAAGCCCATGCCGTCATCGAGCATGGCGTAGCGCCCGCTGGCAAGCATGACAGAGCGCCGGTAGATTCCTGCTACGCGCTGGCCGTCAGCCACCGGGCGATGCGCCAGGCCGGTTTCGGCAGTAATGTCCTTGGCCGCCTGCGCCAGTTCCCGATTGCGCAGCGTGCCCAGCAGATTGCGCGCCAGGATCACGCGCTGCCCTCGCCGCTCGGCCAACCCCTGTTCGGACAGGAATTCAGCACGCTGCTGCATCGCCTGCTTGGCCTCGCCGCCAAAGCCCAGATCGCCCAGGCCTGAGCCGCCGCCGATCAACTGCTGGTCGAGCCAGGTGGCGCCGATGACACGGGCCTGCCGCTCGATGGGCAGATGCGATTTCAGCTCCACGGCCACGCCGCCCAGGCGCTGCGCGTCGTAGCGGCGGCCCTGTTCGGGCAGGTCGCCAGGCACCTTCCATAGCCCTTCGGCCACACGCTCCACGATGCCGGTGCGGCGCAAGGCTTCGAGCCGGCGAATGTGGGCTGCCACGACCTCCTGCGGATCACGGCCCGGTACGGCCTGGCCCTGCGCGACGGCCAGGTGATGGTAGGTGCGGTATAGGCCACCGCTTGCCAGCGCGGCGATGTTGCGGTCGGCCGCACGCACGTCGGCCGCCCCCTTCACTTCCACCACGGCGCCGGCCGGATAGTTCGCCAGCTCGTCGCGGGCATTGAGCGCGACGTAATGGGCCTTGCCGTCCACACCGTCGATGACCAGATAGCCCCGGTCGCGCAGTTCGTCGGCCAGCCCTTTCGCGGCCACGCGCCCGAGGATAGTCCGGCCATCGTCTCCCGGCTCGAACACCGCCAGCTCGCGCGGCTCGCCACGCATGGCCCGCTGCATGGTGCGAATGATGTCACCACGCTCGCCGAGAGCACGCAAGGTTTTCTCCGCATCGGCATGGACAGCCCAGGTGCCCGGCTGCGTCTCGTCGGCCAGGCCCAGGCGCTGCAAGTGTTGCAGGCGGCCGATCAGCAGCAGGCGCTGGCGTTGCAGCCGCGGTTCGTTGAACCGTTGGATCTGCACTCGGCCATCCTCACCGGCCTCGCGCTGCAATGTGCGATCCAGGCTCGTCCACCGCTCCTGCTCCACCTCGCGCTGCAAGGCCTGCTGGATCTCCAGCTCGGTGCGCGGCCCCAGCCATTCGGTCGCCAGCTCGGCGGCGCGATGGCGGAAGCCATCGGCGATGTAGTCGCCCGCGATGATGAGGTCCTTGCCGGTATCGTCACGCCCGCGCACGATCAGGTGGGCGTGCGGGTTGTCGGTATTCCAGTGATCGACTGCCACCCAATCCAGCCGCGTGCCCAGGTCGGCTTCCATACGGTTCATCAGATGCCGGGTGTAGGTACGCAGGTCGTCCAGCTCGGCGCCGTCCTCCGGGGAGACGATGAAGCGGAAATGGTGCCGGTCGTCGGAGGCTCGCTCCTTGAAGGCGTCAAGGTCGGCTTCGTCGGTCTGCGGCCCGTAGGCCCGGCCCGGTTCACCATCGCGGCCCGCGCCGTCGCGCTCGATGTAGCGCAGATGTTTCGCCAGCGATTGGGGGCTGGCGTTGCGCTGATTGACCAGCAGCGTCTTGATGGTCACCCGCCGCGACATGGGCGTCAGCTTCGCGCCGGCGAAGCGCGCCGCCGTATGGCCGCGCCCCAGGCGCGAGCCGGGCCGCTGGCCGGCGCCCTTGCCACTGCCGCCAGGACGGCGCACTGAAGACTTGCCGCCGCTGGCCTTGCCCGCCTGCTTGAGCACCTTGGAGACGAAGCCCTGGCCCTTGCCTCGGTTCTTCGGGGCGCTCGGACGCACCCGGAAATCGTCGTCGCGGCGGTCGGTCATGGCCGCTCTCCCTGCAAGCTATGGCGTGTCCGGGCGTGCGAAGCACGCGGACAGCCCTGCATTGGCACGGGCTTCGCGCCCCAAGCGGCACGGCGGCGAAGCCGCTGCGTGCCGCGCCACCCCGACGTGCAGACTGGCTTTCGACGCGGCCCGGTGCCGCGTCCTTTTGTCTTGCCTTCCGCCTTTGCCCCTCGCTGGCGCTCCGGGCAGCGGCGGCCCGGTGGCGCTGCTGCGTGAGCAGCCAGCGCGCCGGCGAACGCGAACACGGCCACAGGCCGGGCGCGTTCGAGACAAGACGCCTGCACATTGGACGGCTGCGCCGAAGGCAGCGCGAAGGGCGGCGAGGATGCGCTCGCACTGCACGCGCGACGACACAGCGACGGCCAGCGGCACGACACGCCCGATGGCACGACAAGATGCACGGCAACGTGCAGCAAGTCGGCGGCCATCATCGGCGGGATTCCAGCCAGACCGGATGCGCGATGCCGATCACGGCGGATGCGCTGACCGGCCCGAAATACCTGCTATCGAACGACGCCGGGTTGGTCACACTGAGCAAGAACAGTTCGCCGGGTTCGAGGCGACGGCATTGCTGCCAGGATGGCAGCGGCCGGCCCCAGCGGTCGGCGGGCAGCACGGCGGCCGAAGGCACGCCGTCGATGCGGACGATGCGGCCAGTGATGCACACCTCCTGCGGCGCGACGGCGCCCACGCGCTTGAGCAGCGGCACGCTCGCCGGCAGGTAGCCGCGCTGCGCTGCCAGCGCGGCGGCGTCTGGCGGCAGCGCGGTCAGGACGATGCCGCCCACGGACAAAGAGCGTGGCAGCGAGCCGGTGCCGTGGCCCAGCGGATCGACGCGATACCAGCCGACCGCCACGCTATCGGACGGGTTGTAGATCAGGCGCGGCAGCGGATGCACGAAGGACGCCCAGGCCAGCGCAGCGAGGCCGCAGGTGGATATGCCCGCCAGCACGAGGCGAGCGCGCAGGCGCGAACGAGGACGCGGCGGAATGCCCGCTGCACTGGCAACGGCGGATGGAAGCGTCATGGCAGTGCCCTCCCGATGAGCCAGGCGGCGTGCCGCTCTGCGGTGTATTCGGGTAATGCCAAACGCGCCGCGAGCCGGTTGGCGAGCGTGCGCCAGTACGCGGGCGAGACAGCGGCGGGTGCGATGCTCAACGCCTCGATGGCGTCGATGCGCTCCAGCGCGGCGCGCACTTGGTTCTCGCCCTCGGCGTGCAGCAGCAAACGCGCACCCGGCTGCACGCCAGGAATGCGCTGCGCCGCATCGAGCGGCGTGCAAGCCTGCATCACCATGAGCTGCCAGCGCACGGTGCCGTAGTCGTTGGCCTGCCAGCGGACACGGCACAGAACCGCGTTCGGCAGGAATACGGCGCAGCGCCGCCAGCGGTCGAGCCAGATGATGCGCGCAGGCTCGCCGAAGCGCAGATAGAGCTTGAAGCGTGGCTCGATGTAGGCCAGCGCCACGCGCGTCAGCAGTGCGCTGGCAGGCTGGCCAGCGAGCGCGGCCGGTGATGGTTGCAGCGCAGCCGTGGCCGCGACAGCGGCAGGCGAAGCGAATGCGGTCATGGCGTGCTCTCCCTGCGGTGTTCTGGAAACTCGCGCTCCAGCAGGCCGCGCAGCAGATCGGCCACGGTCACGCCTTGCGTGAAGGCCGATACCTTGATGCGCGCGCGCATCGCGGGCGTGATGTCGAGCGTGAGGCGAGCCGTGTAGAGGTCGCCCTTGCCCAGCGCATCGGCGTCGCCCTGACGAATCCACGCCTCGGCATGCGGATTCACAGGCGGACGCGTGCCGATGCCGACGCGCTTTGCCGTGCGTTTGCTGTTCGGCAGCGGTTTCTCGGTCATGTCGGCCACCGCAGCAGCTCGTCCACCAGGGCGGTGATTTCGCGGGCGGCAGCGCTGTCGGGCGCCGTCTCGCGTGCAAGCCGCCCAGCGGCCACGCTGTCGGCGAACACGATGCGTTGATGCACTTCCGCGCGCAGCGCAGGAAGCGGCTGGTCGGCGAGCGCCTGGCGCGCTTCGCGCCCGATCACGGTGGTGCTGACGCGCCGATTGATGACAAAGGCTGCGGCGAGCAGCGGCCGGAACACCTGAGCCTCGCGGATCAGTGCCACCATCTCGGCGCTGGCCCACAGGTCGTAGGGGCTGGGCTGCACGGGGATCAGCACGCGCTCGGCCGCCAGCAGCGCGGAACGCGCCAAGGCGGCGATCCTGGGAGGGCCGTCGATGACGACGTGATCGGCCCGCCTGGCGAGTTCTGGTGCCTCCTGATGCAGCGTTTCGCGTGCGAGGCCCACGGCGCTGAACAGCCTTGGAAGACCTTGCTGGCTTCTGCGCTGCGTCCAGTCCAGCGATGAACCCTGCGGGTCGGCGTCCAGCAGGACGACGTGCTGGCCGCGCATCGCCAGCTCGCCGGCGATGTGCGTGGCGAGCGTGGTCTTGCCCACGCCGCCTTTCTGGTTGAGCAGAGCGACGATCATGGCGCGGCCCTCCGTGCTGGAAAGCCTTGCTTCCATTCGCTTGCAAAACCTGTTATCTGGTGGTCGTGATTGCCTGCCGTTTCTGGCCGCGTGGCGGTTGTCCACCGCAGCGGCGCTTCCCTACTAAAAGTTAGAGAGATTAAGTTAGGGAAGTTAGAGGGCGCGCAAACCCAATGCTGGCGCGGGTTTGCGGCCGATCGGCACGCCTGATAGCACGATAGTCCCACGCCCGATAGCACGATACCCCGCACGCCTGATAGCACGACACCATTCACAGGCTCTCCCGGAGTTATCCCCGTGCCGTTTGCGGCACGGGCCGGAAGGTCAGCAATTCCGTTCCGTCGTCCGGCATCCGCTCGATTCCCAACACGTAGCCGGGCAGCGACTGCCGCGCGACCAGCGCGCGCAGGTCGCAGGCGAAGTCGTAAGGCTTCGCGGTGCTGCCCGATTTCTGGTGCAGGTAGCGAAAGTCGAACTGCCAGCCGTGCGCCTGCCTGCCGCCATGCTTGCGCACCAGGCGATAAAGCCACCGCTCGATGCCACCCGTCAGCCGGAAATACGCCGGGTCGATGGTCAGCACCAGGGCTGCATCGAACACGCCCGCATAGAACCAGTCCGGCAGGATCAGCTCGATGCCCAGCGGCGTGCCGCTGGGATCGGCCAGCTCCTTCCATTCGTTGATCCACGAGAAGCGATGCAGGCGCCGCCCGGTCGTCTCGCGGATGGAGGTGGCCACCGTGGTCGATTGCAGCCGATCCAGAGCGGCTTTCAGTCGCTGGTAGTCGCGCAGCGACTTGCCGCGCCCGATGAAGCGCAGGATCTCGTAGGGCGTGGCGCGCATCAGCCGCGACGGCCGCAGGCCCGCGTCCTTCGCTTCCACGATCTGCGAGGCCGCCCAAATGAGGATGTCCGCATCCCAGATCGTGGCGATGCCGTGCTCCTGCGTGCCTTCCACGCGGATCGTCACATTGCCCGCGCGAAAGTCGATGGGCTTGACCCGCTTGGACTTCGCCAGAGAGAAGAACGGATAGGCCATCAAATCCTGGCTGTCGCGCGGCGCCATGCCTTCGCCCGGTAAGGCGCGGAACAGGTCGAGCTGTTCGTGTTCCTGCATCGGCTGCTGCCGCGCGGGCAGCGCAGGGCTGGACATGGCAAAGGCCACCCGCGCGCCAGCGATCAGCGCGCACGGCTGTCCGCCGCATGGTGCTCGGCGTACTCGGGATCGGAAGTCGTCTCGAAGCTGCGGTCGGCCGCCCATGTGTCGAGGTCGGCCACGGCGTACATGACGCGGCGGCCGAACTTGCGAAAGCGCGGGCCACCGCCGATCACGCGCTGTTTCTCCAGGGTGCGCGGCGACAGGCGCAGGTACTCGGCGGCTTCGTCGTTGGTCAGGTAGCGTTGAGGCTGCATGGACGCAGCGACAGCAGTGGCGGCAGGCCGCAAGGGAGCGGAACGCATGGCGTGAACCTCCATCGGTTGAAAACGCCGGCTGCACCAGCGCAACCGGATGGAGGCAGTCTCAGAAAACCAAGCTGTTCTGCTCAGGGTCGTTTTGCGTCACCATCAGAACGACCCTTCTCAAGGGGCGAAAGTTGTGCTAGCTGGCGATAGCCGCCGCGCATCAGTGCATCGCCTCGCCGCACTAGGCGGCGCACCTTCGAGCGCAGGCCACCGTCGCTGTACCAATCGGCCAAGGCATCCACGCCGAACAAGCCTTCACCGACCTCGCGCAAGGACGCGCCCGCCAGGGTGGCGTCGAGCGCTTGCAGGGTATGCAGTTCCAGCAGCGCGGCCGGTGTTGGCCTGGGCTTGGCATCGGAAATGGCTGCGCCCGGCGCATAGCCGCGCGCAGGCGCGGTAGTGCCGCCGCGATAGGCATGAACCACGGCCATGCCGTCTTGCAGGCCGGGTGCCAGCGCGAAGCGCAGGCACCGACCAGAACTGCGCGCGATCAACGCCAGACCCTTGCCATCATGCAGCAGGTGTTTATGGCCGGGGATGTGCCAGAACGCGAACGCGGCGGCGTCCAGTGGTGGATCGGCATCGGGGTAGAGCTGCACCACGGCATCGGAGCCGGGCAGCCAGGCCGGATGCGCGTCGCGCGCATCCAGGGCTGGGTCTTCCAGCAGGCGCAAGCCCCAGCGTTGCGCCGCCTGCTGCGCAGCTTGCAACCGGCGATGATGGCGCAGCCAGTCAAGCCGGTAGTCGGGATTCCTGCGCAGGTATTCCCAAGCCAGCGCGAGCGCATCGAGCCACAGGACAAACAGGTACGCCGCAGTGGGATACCAGTGCGCGAGGTGATGGGGGTTGACCATGACGCCTCCTCCCTGAGAACAGGATTCGCCGTCACGGAAGAGACTACGCGCTACATCGCCATCGTTGGAAAAATTGGAGTTTCAAGATAGGAAGGGGTCAAGACCGAATGGCTCCGATGCGTTGCAGTGTTTGTCTCAATACGGCGGCGGCAGCACTCCGAACTTGGAGCGCTGCATTGACCAGCCTGCCGCAACCCGCGCCACGCATCATGACTGTTTCGATCAGACTGGCCGGGGTATGCCGCAAGAATGCCGATTGAGACCTGACCGGCATGACACCAGACTGAAAAAATCACAGTCAGCCTTGTTCAGTCCGGGATAGCCCCGTCGCGCTGGGCCAGCCGGGTGTATTCCGACAGCGTGCGCGTTGGGCAGAAATAGAGGTCACGCATCACGGGCTGCTGGCGCGGCCCGACGATGCCGGCCAGCTCGGATAGCTTGACGGTGCCTTGCGCCGGCATACCGATCCCCAGGTCGATAAGACCCCAGGCGGTGTCGCCATCAGCGGGATCGAGCGCGGCCAGCAGCCAAGTCACATGCGCGTCCGGCGTGAACAACCGGACTACGGGCACCGGGTCGATGGCCCGGCCAGCGGCGCGGGCCTGGCCGTGGGCGAGCAGACACACACGGTCGTCCTCGGTGATGAGCGGATTCATGGCGATTCCCGTCGGCTGCACGAATCCGCCAAAGCGTGAAGGCGCAAAACCGTATCGGCGGATTTGGGCATGAACACGATTGTGATTCCGTGGGTCTGCGCCTTTGTCGGAGTCCGTAAATACGGATTTCTGCAGAAGCGTAAAACGGTGGGGTTTTGATGAATGAGTTAAAGATAACGTGGTTTTAATTGTGCGGCGAATCGACGCTTCTGTCCATGCAGAAGCGATCCGTCCAGCCCGGCCGACCGGCTGGCTCCACCACCCATGACGCCGAGTTGGCTCACGCCTTCGGCGCTGCGGTGCGTGCGCTGCGGATAGAGCGCGGTATCGCGCAAGAATCGCTGGCGCACCTGGCTGGCGTCGAACGTTCGCACATGGGCAAGATCGAGCGCGGCGAGCACATGCCAACGCTGGCGATCATCTTCAAGATTGCCGGCGCGCTCGAATGCAGCACTGCGGTGCTGATGAGCGAGGCTGAAAGCCAGCTCGCAGCGGCAGCCCTGCCGTAGGCTTGGCGGGGTCGATCCGGCGCAGGCCGGTTCGGCGGTGTTCAAGGGGCGCCAAGTGCAGCGCGGCGGGGATGGGCCTTGCGCCGATCCCCTGGAGGCAAGCGTAGCGCGCAGCGCCGCAGGCGCGAAGGCGTGAGGGATTGGAGTCGAATGGCCGTGACGGCAAAGACGGCACGGGGCGCAGCCCGCAAAGCCCGGTGGCGCAACGCGCCGAAACGCCATGCTTTGATCGCAGCCACTGGTGCTGGCTTCCCAACATGAAGATGCGACCCGAAAAAGGCCACTGCCTATTTCGGTCTGGTATGGGACGTAGTGATAGCGCAGCGCCCCGCCGCAATGGACGGGGCGCTGCGGCGGTCACGCCGCCTGGGGCTTGCTGCGCGACCAGATCAGGTCGTGCGTGTCGTCCTCGCCTTCGATCAGGCGGGCATAGACCGGAGCCGGGAACGAAGGATCGTCGAGGGTCACGGACTTGTATTCCCGCCCGGCTTCGCTGGTCTTGTTCCACGCCGCGCCGATGTCGTGGCCGGCGGCCTGGAGGCGGAAGTCGGGGGCGTTCTCGCTGCTGCCCTTGTCGTTGGGAACCAGCTTGGCCTTGACGTTGAGGGTCAGGGTGCGGAGCGTGCCGGTGAAGCCGTCTTTGTCTGCGGTGAAGGTACCGATGTTGGCCATGATGATTTCTCCTTTCGGTGGAACAAGGTTCGCGCCCATCGCGTCCTTGTTGTGATCCGGCCAGCGGGGGACGGGCTGGCTGCACCGCTTGCGGTCGAAACGCAGTGGAGAGCCGGGAGGCGAACAGAATTTGCTGCGCGAGGAAGCCGCGCAGCGGCGGGGAAATTGAGGGTCGGCAGGGAATCGTTACGTACAGGGCCAAAAACCACCTAAGCGATTGAAACGCAATGATAATTGCCTTGTCCCGATAGCGCATCTCCCCGTCTATGGGGCCTGTTCAAGGACTTTCGCTGTATAGCTCAGCGGCGCCACTTCCCTATCAAGGTCGAGATGGTAGTCGCCGAAGCGGTTGATGTGGCTGGTCCGAAACGGCGACAGTCCGGCCAGGATCTCGGGCGTCAGTTCAACTCCCTCCTTCCGCATCTCAGCCAAGGTCCGGCTCATGCCTTCTACGTTGTGGAGGATGATCATGTTAGCGACCAGCTGGCTGTACTTGATGATCTTGCGCTGCTCGTGTTGGACGTTCTCAGCAATGATCCCCTGGCTGCCAAAGAACACCCATTTTACGAAGCCGTTGTACTCCTCGCTCTTGTTGGTCGCAGCATGGATCGTTTTCCGAATCTCGTTGTCATCGATGTAGCGCAGCAAGAACAGCGTTCGGACGGCCTTGCCAAGTTCCCGGAAGGCGAAGTACAGCTTGTTCTTCCGGCTGTAGGTGCCCAGCCGGCGCAGGATCGAGGACGCGGTGATCTTCCCCAATCGGATCGAGATCACTACCCGCAGCATGTCGTGGAGATGGGTGGCGATCAGTTGCCAGTCGATGCTGTCTCCGAACAGTGCCTGGATGTTCTTATAGGTCCTGCCAGGTTCAGGCCGGAAGAATGTGAGATCCTTGATGTTTCGTATCCTGGGCATCAGCTGGATGCCCAGCATGTGGGCCAAACCGAAGACCGGATAGCTTTGGGCCTGCGTGTCGCCATGGACGATCTCGGGCTGGATGTCGGACGTGTTGGCCAGCAGGCCATCGAGGATGTAGATGCCCTCGTGCACGCCACAGGGAATGAAGTGGCTGAACAGCGCCACGTATTTGTCGGACACATGGTAGTAGCCGATGCCGCCGTAGCCGCCGTAGCGGATGTGGTACTCCGACAGCAGGTTGTCCTCGTACACGCTCCACTTGGTGCCATCTGCTGACGCGCTCTTGCCGCTGCCCCAATAGCCCGGCAGGTCAAATTTGTTGTAGGTATTGATGACCTCCACGATGGCCTTCTCAAGGACATCTTCGGTCACGTATTTGAGGTTGAGCCAAGCGACCT
Organism: Stenotrophomonas sp. GD03654; assembly: GCF_029845105.1. NCBI lineage: Bacteria > Pseudomonadati > Pseudomonadota > Gammaproteobacteria > Lysobacterales > Lysobacteraceae > Stenotrophomonas > Stenotrophomonas sp. GD03654. The sequence continues at coordinate 171,863 of NZ_JAOCLC010000001.1, forward strand.
GGCGACGGCTGAAGCCCTTGATCGACCGCGCCGTCTGCGTCGGACCCAAGTTGCAGCCATAGCAAAACAGCGTGGTGATCACCCGTCGAGGGAGATCTTCAACCTGGCTCTCGGTGCCGGCGATCGGACGGAAGAATCGGTGCAGATCCAGCCATTGGCTGGCGTCGATCAGGACATCGACGATGCTGGACTCCGGGAGCCGTTCGGCGATGAGGCGGTCCACGGTGGCAATGGCGCTTGAGACCTCGGCGCGTTGCCCCTTCCGCAGTACCAGGCGTCCTTCCAGAATGTCCGCATGAACATTCTCGGGGAAACGCTCGTCAACTTCGTCGGCCAAGTCGGTCAGTTGTGCGCGCAACCCGGCCACGAAAGTCGCAGCGTCGGTGGGCAAGCCTGACACCTGGCCATAGGCTTCCAGTTCCTGGGCCAAGGTGGCTTCATCGACCAGCTGCTCGCGGTAGTCGTCAAATCGTTCGCTGCTCGGGATGAAGAGATCTCCCGACTTCAGTTCGTCCTTGACCTGCACCAGCACGGCCAGCTCGAAGTACTTACGGTGCATCCAGCCGGCGCCTGCCGCGCTGGCCCGCTTGCCAAACACGTGCTGACGCCAGAGCTTGGACATCCAATCGAAGTCCTTTTCCGGGTCCAGGCCGAGGGATGCGACCTCGATCAGCTCACGGCGTTGGTTGCGCAGCGACAGCACCGCTGCAATCAACGGCTCCATGCCGGCATCGTGGCTGGTTGCCCGCAAGTTCATCAGCTCCAGCCCATTGAACAGCAGCGGCCTGACCGCGCCGTAGGGTTGCAGCATAAAAGGCAGATAGTTCTTTCCTGCGTATGCCATATGTTCTTCGCATTCGGCCAACAAGGTCGACACTTCCGCTTCCAGACTGTTATCGATGGCATCCACGCGCTGACTATCGCTGCCGTCGAGCTGATAGGCCTGCAGGATTTCCTTGAGCTGGCCGATCAGGAAGTCGGCCCGCTTGGCATGTTCGAGCTGGTAGGCCAGCAGCTTTTGCTGGGCCGTGTTCTCCAGCCCGCGCACCTGCTTGATGAACAGCTCGGCTGCGTCATCCAGCGTCTTGGCATGCTGGGCGCGAATGAAGATGGTGGCCAACGCATAGCGCTTGTCCGGAGCCAGTTCGGCTAACTCGCTGGCGTCATAGGCGCGAGCCATTGCACGGAATTGCTTGAGCTTGGGCACCGGCACATCGATGGGAGGCAGCTGCTCGGCCAACTGCTGCAGCATGCGGATGTGCTGCAGATAGAACCGGACCTCCTTGTTGGTCGGTCGGCCAGGCTCGCGCTTGAGCGATTGCCAGCCAGTAAATCTGGAGCCTTCCGGTGCGCGCAGCAATTCGTCAATGAGCGTGCGCGTGGCAGGCGTCAGCGCGTGACTGATGCTGCGGTAGTAGCCCAGATTGACCCGCTCACGTGCGCCGATGGCGGCCAGCTCCAGGGTGCGGAAGCCTGGCAGTTCGTAGCGGTGGTGCACCAGCTCTTCGAGCAGGACGTTCACGATGTCCGGGATGGTGTGCTTGGTCTGGGCTGCTCCGGTGGCCACCGTGTCCAGCCAGGCCAAGCCTGATTTGTCCAGGGGATGTACCCCGATGAACTGCCGAAGCTGCGGCATATGGCGGCGCTGGCTACCGGAAGCGTCGTAACGTTCGAGCTGGTCGGTGTCCAATACGCGCCCGAGTCGGGCGGCCTTGGCGATGTGCTTCCGGATCCGCTCGGGCACTTCGGCTAACACCGTGAAGTAACCCAGGCGCTGGAAGAGCTTGAGATGAATCAGTACCGCCAGCTGCGGTCCCGGCTGGGTGGTCAGCTGCTTGGCGAATGCAATCTCAGCGGCGGTGGGGGTATAGATCTCCTCCAGTTCCTTGGCGGTGGGATCAGGCTTCAGTCGCGGGTAGGCGGTCTCGTGAAGGGTAGCCATTGGATCCGGAGGTTATGAGGGGATCAATCCCAGTGCCGGCCGTCGTCTGTATTGAGAGACGCTTCCAGGAAACACTGGTGCGTATCGGCCATGCGGTGCATGTCATCGAGCAACGTGGCCAGGATTTCATCCAGATCCCGGTCGGGATCGGTGGGAACAGTCAACTGGTACTCGCTGCTGGCAGTGTTCAGGCGCACAGCCTGGAACGGGGCCAAGCAGATCTCTTCGATCCGGCCTCGGGCCTTGGCCGCGCCGCGGCCCGTGCGGGCAAACGGGGTCAGCACCATGCGCAGGCGCAGCTGCAAGGCCGGTTTGCCCTCGGGCGCCGGCAGTGCCATCGCCGGTACCGGCGCGGTTGGACTGGGCAGGCTTGCTTCAATGCGGTCACGGGCAAAGGGGTCACGCCCGTCCAGATAGCGCATGGCCGACTGCACATCGCGCCAGCCCACGTACTCCATCAGCGCCTTCATGTCCCAGCCTTGGTCGTTGGCCCAGCTGGCAAAGCCGCGGCGCAACGAATGGCTGCTGTGGAGCCCCGCATCGGCAAAGCCGGCACTGGTCAGCAACTCGCGTAGCAGGCGCACCAAGCTGTTGGGATGCAGGCCCTCGGCGCTCACCTGGCCCCATTGGTTAACCGCCCGAAACACCGGCCCTTCGTGCAGGTCGGCCGCCTGCAGCCACACCTGGGTCGCCTCCACCGGGCACAACCGCGACAACGCCGGCACCTTGTAGGTGACGCCGGCGGCCTGGCGGTCGCCCTTGCTGCGCGGCAGGAAACAGGTCATCCCCTGTCCCGGCACCAGCGTGAGATGGGCCACGTCCAGACGCAGCAGTTCATCGCCACGGAAGCCCCGCCAGAATCCGAGCAGCACCAACGCTCGGTCGCGTTGATGGCGCAGCGCCGCCGCTCCGTCGCCCCGGGCATGCGCCGCCGCGATCGCGGCAGCCAACCAGTCATCGAGCTCGACCAGCCGCCGAATCTGCAGCGGCGCGGCTTGCTTGACCTGGCCCGGGTGCAGGGTCTGGATGCCTTTGAGCACCTTGCGCACCAGCGGCGACCGGGTCGGGTCGACAAAGCCGTGGTCGCGGTGCCAAGAGGCAATGGCGGCCAGCCGGTGGCGAAGCGTGCTGGCGGCTAGGGTCTGCGCATACGCGGCCAGGTACCGCGCCACGCTGTCCGGTGTCGCTGGGAGGTGGCCTTGCCATTCAACCTCGAAGTGCCGCAGCGCCGACGCATAGCTGCGCACCGTGTTCTGGCGCGTGGCTGCATCGAGGTAGCGGTCCAGTTCGGTCACTGACGCGTGGCCTCCACAGCGACCGGCTGCCGCAGGGTCGACAGGATGGTGCATTCAGCCCGCTGCCCACCGTGGCAACTGGCAATCACCCGTTCCAACTCGGTGGCCATGCGCTCCAGGTCGGCCATGCGCGCCCGCACGTCGGTCAGATGGCTGCGTGCCAGCCGGTCCACGTCCCCGCACGAAAGCTCCTCATCGCCGGCCAGCTGCAGCAGGCTGCGGACCTCCTCCAGGCTGAAGCCTAGGTCCCGGCCGCGCGCAATGAAGCGCAGCCGCTCGATGTCGGCCGGGCCATAGACCCGGTAGCCATTGCCCGAGCGCCCCGGGCGCGGCAACAGGCCGATCCGCTCGTAATAGCGGATCGTCTCCAGGTGGCATCCACTGGCGTCGGCAGCCTCACTGATTTTCATTCGTAGTACGCTTGACTCCGTAGTAGCTACGGACTTTACACTCACCTGCTGTGTCATGCCAGCGACCCGCCCGGGCCCGGCTTCCCTGCGACTGGAGATGTTCCGATGAGTGATTGCGGCTGCCACCACGAGGCCAAGAATGCGCAGGAGCGGCGCGTCCTCTGGATCGCCCTAGCGTTGAACGCGGCGATGGCCGTGATCGGCGGCATCGCCGGCTGGATTGCCCATTCCACTGGCCTGCTGGCCGACGCTCTGGACATGCTGTCCGATGCCACCGCCTATGCCATTGGCCTGGTCGCTATCGGGCGCACGGCGCGCTTCAAGGCCAATGCCGCTTGGGTCAGCGGCAGCGTGCTGCTTGTGCTGGGTGTGGGCGTGTTGGTTGAGGTGGGCCGCCGGGTGATGTACGGCGCCGAGCCGGTCAGCGGCTGGATGATTGGCACCGCCCTGCTGTCGCTGGCGGTCAATATGGCGGTGCTGCGCATGCTGGCACCGCTAAAGTCCGGCGAAGTGCATCTGCGAGCGACGTGGCTGTTCACGCGGGCCGATGTGGTCGCCAATGTTGGGGTGATCCTGGCCGGTCTGTTGGTGTGGTGGCTGGCCAGCCCGTACCCGGATTTCGTGATCGGCGCCCTGATCGGCCTGTATGTGATCAAGGAAGCCTTCGAGATTTTAGGTGATGCCCGCCGGGCAGGTGCCGACGCGCGCAAGACGGCTGCATGACCAGGCTTGGCCGACTGAGCTCGGACTCTGGCGGCTGCGCTTGAACCCGGCACTGTCACGTGGCGCAGCTGGCCCCCGACCTAATCCGTCGCAGCTCAATCTGCGTGACCGTGCGGAAGCTCAGGCAAAACGTTAACTTTCTGTTCTTCGGATGCCGGATTCCGTCAATTTCCCGCGCCAGCTTTTGCCTGGCCACCTGACTCGCAGAGGCCACTCGAGCCCGCGAGATTGATGAATAAGCGTCAGCTTGCTGATGAGCGGGACCCAAGGTATCTTTCCGGCCTCAAATGTATCAGTCCTAGCCACACGTGCCTTCCATTGTCATCCATGCCAAGCGCTACGCTCTGGCACTGCTGCTCGCAGTGATGATCATCGTGCCTGTCGTTGATGCTTCGGTCTGCTTCTCTGAGGAGCAGTCACACCAGGAAGTGGCAGGGCCAGGCGATGGCCACCCCGATAAGGCGCATGCCGCTTGTGGTCACGGTCACTGCCACCACAGCAGCACTTTTGTGGCGTCCAACGGTTTCACCAGTGCCGAAGCCGCAAGAAATGAAGGCGGGCACACGTTCTACGAACAGCCCATGACGTCCCACATCCCGGACACGCTGATTAGACCTCCCAGGCTTTGATCGCATAACAGGCGCAACGCGCCTGTCAGTCCTTCTGCGATCACCTTTGTGTAGGTCTTTCCATGAACACATCTTGTTGCTGGGCGCTCCGTGCGCTCGGCCGACGCGTGGCTGCACGTGCAGTCGCCGGCCAGTACTGCGCCGCCTTGAAGAAGGCGACCTGAATGCCCTTCTCAACATCTACCAATCTCCGAACTGCACGCGATCGAGCGGCACTACTGATGGCAACCTCCGTGCTTGCCATCGGCGCATCTCTTGGTGTGCGCGATTTTGGGCCTGTCGACGAACCGAGATTTGCCTTGGTTGCCACCCAAATGGTGGCAACCGGAAGCTCGCTGTTCCCGCGTCGGGGAGCGGAGCTGCACCCAGACAAGCGTCTCTTCATGTGGATCTCGGCTGCACTGCTGTCACTGACCCAAAACCTGCGGACCGCGGTCCTGGCCCCTTCGCTGGTGTCAGGCGTTGCATATGTGTGGATGGCTTTCCATCTAGGAACGCGCAATGGCGGCCGTGTGCGCTAGGGGCGCGCGCGGTGGTCAATAAAAAGGAATCACCAATGCATTACGTGAAAACAGAATTCAACCGAGGCAGTTCGCGCGGGGGCCTAGGCTCAGATCCACTGGGCCGTCTTGGCAAGCCCATCTGCGGCCCGCAGCTGGGCGTCAACACGTTGATTATCATCGTGGCGATGTACTTCACGTTCTTTCTCAACAGCGCGTTCTTCGCAGAAGTAATTGCGAAGAGTGGTGCGGACGGAGCAGCTCGTGCGCTACTTGTTATCTCTACGGGAGCGATCCTCACTGCCTTGAATGTGCTCATTCTCGGATTGCTATGCGTTCGATGGACGGTGAAGCCGGTTCTTGCATTGCTTCTCGTCGTGTCCGCTACTGCTGCCTACTATTCAGACAATTACAGCGTCTACTTCGACGCCAGCATGGTACGAAATGTGCTGAAGACCGACGGCGCTGAAGCCGGAGAGTTGCTGACCTGGGGCTTCTTTCTTGCGGTACTAATTAAAGGCGTCGTGCCAGCTATCGCGGTATGCATGGTAAGGCTCCAACGTTCTTCCAATGTGACGCGGGCGATACTTGCAAGAGTGCTTCTACTTGGCATGGCGGTTGTTGTAATCGTTGGCGCGGCAATTGCGTCATTCGACGACCTCTCATCACTCATACGCAATCACAAGCAAGTCAGATACCTTGCAAACCCTGGAAACTACATCGCTTCCATTGCGAAGGTTGTGCGAGAAGACACCCGTGCGGAGCGCGGTCCGATCCAAGTGGTTGGCCCCGATGCCATGATGACGCCTCATCCGCCAGGCGCGAAGCCCCACTTCTTGGTCATCGTTGTAGGTGAGACGGTTCGTGCGCAGAACTGGGGTTTGAATGGATACGGCAGACAGACAACGCCACAGTTGGCAGCGTTGGACGTCGTCAATTTCTCAGACGTGACCGCCTGCGGGTCAAACACCGAAGTGTCGGTGCCCTGTATGTTCTCTGCGTACGGGAGGCGAGACTACGATCGAGACAAGATCAAAGGTTCGGAGTCGCTTCTGCATGTTTTGGAGCGTGCCGGGGTCAGGACCCTATGGCGTGACAACCAGACTGGATGCAAGGGCGTCTGCTCTGATCTGGCATTTGAATCCTATCGCGTGCCGGTCAAGGATGTTCTGTGCGACGACCAAGCATGCCGTGACGAGATTATGCTGCAAGGTCTGCATGACTCGATCGAGGACAACCCTGGTGATGTCGTTGTCGTTCTACATCAGCTGGGGAACCACGGACCCAGCTACTTCAAGCGATACCCGGAAGATCTGACGAAATTTACTCCCGACTGCCGAAACGCAGACTTGGGCAAGTGCACACGCGGTGAAATCGTCAATGCGTATGACAACGCGGTCCTTGCGACAGATGACTTCCTTGCAAAGACAATTCGCATGCTTGAACAGGACAAGAGTCACGATACCGGGCTGATCTATGTCTCCGACCACGGCGAGTCATTAGGGGAGGCGAACGTCTATCTTCACGGGCTCCCCTACGCTATCGCCCCTGATACTCAGATCAAGGTGCCGATGGTGATGTGGATGTCTGATGGTATGAAGAGCAGCAACAACCTGGACCTTCAATGTGTCCGGGACCGATCAAAGCAGCCGTCCAGCCACGACAACCTCTTCCATTCTGTGCTTGGCCTGATGCAGGTTAGGACGACGGTGCTAGACGAGAGCCTAAATCTGTTCTCAGGCTGTACCAGCAACGCCGGTCACAGCCTATAGCCGACCACGGCGAGTATCGCTGTTGGAAGACCCGTGAGCGTCTCTTGGGCCCAAAAGAAGGAAACATCGAAGTGGCAGATATGTACGGTCATCGTCCGCGGAGCATTGCGCGCGTCTTTGAGGCGCTTCGCTGGTCTCTCCAGGGGCTGAGATCAGCTTGGCTGCATGAATCGTCGTTTCGGTTGGAAGTTGTTATGGCCGCGGTGGCATTACCTACAGCTATCTTTTTCGGCAACTCAGGGGTAGAGCGAGTGCTTCTCATGGGGAGCGTACTGTTCGTTTTGGCATTCGAGCTGCTGAACTCCGCTATCGAGGCAGTGATCGAACGGTATGGCCCAGAAATCCATGAGCTGGCTGGTCGTGCGAAGGACATGGGGTCGGCTGCGGTGTTCGTGGCTCTTTGCAATGTCGCCCTCACATGGGCCGTTATCCTTGTGGGTTGATTCCCTGGGTCCCGACCTGAACGGGGCTAGGGTGCGTTCAAGCACAGCCACCGTAGTGTTTTTATGTAATTGTATCCGTCCAAAAGAGGTTGCTAACCTTTCCCAATGCGTCGCTCTCTGCCTGCTATTCGTATATACCTGATGCTGCTGCTTTTGGCGGCGTTCGTGGTCGTGCCTGTGGCCGAGGCATTGGCGTGCGCGCAAGAAGCGACGGTCAGCGTGGGCGATGTGCACGCCTTGCAAAGTGATTCAGACTCCGAGTCGAGCAAGAGCAAGGATTCGTCCAGTGCCGATGCCTGTGGCCATGGGCATTGCCACCATTCAACGGCAAGCCTCCCAGCTGCCGGTCACGACGATCTGTTCGCCGATGGCCGGATTTCGCTGCACAGTACCGAGCACGGGGACGTCTACGCCCTCCGACTCGACGGACCCATGCGCCCCCCCCGTATCTGATCTGGCTCTGCCCCGCATTTGCGGGTAGTTCGCTCAGATAATTTACGGGAGTTTTTATGTCGATTTTGACGGGTCGGTCGCTTTCAGCGACCGGGTTGGCTGTCGCTGTTCTGCTGGCGTTGGTGCCAACCGGGCATGTAGCTGCTCAAACTGCACCATCTTACGAATCGTTGCTTTCTCGCTTGAACCAGATGCCTGCGACGGTCCAAGGCGTCGCGCTGGCTGAGGCAGCCGAGGCGCGGGTACAACAGGCTCGGGCACTGCCCAATCCGACGGTCTCCATCGAAGCGGAGAACGCCTACGGCACTGGTCCCTACAAAGGTTTCTCAAACGCTGACAGCATTGTCACCCTCTCCCAGCCGCTGGAGATTTGGGGTCAACGAGGGGCCCGAGTGCGCGCCGCGCGTGCGGAGGCTGGGGCTGCAGGCTTGCGGGGTGATCTGATGCGCAGTGACGCAGCGGGTCGCCTGGCTGCGACATACGCCGAAGCAGAGGCTGCGCTGCGCCGATATGAGTTGGCCAGCGAGGCATTGGCCTTGATTGAACAGGACGCCAAGGCGGTAGCTGCGATGGTCAGCGAGGGACGTGAGCCCAACCTGCGCGGTGTGCAGGCACGGAGCGAGGTCGCCAATGCAAAGGCCAGCCTAGATGAGGCCGAGGCCTACCGGGATGCGGCGCTTGCTCGCCTAGCCGGGGTGTCCTTAGTGGACAGCCCGCTGACCGACATCGGCGAAAGCCTGCTTGACCGAGTGCCCTCTCACCCAATTGACAATGAGGCCGCCCCGCTTGCCGTTCGTATCGCCCAAGCCGAAGCGGACGCCTCCGGCCGCCTTATCGATGTTGAGCGCAAGCGTGCGTTGCCACAACTGAGTGCATCCGTGGCTCAGACGCGCTTCCGCCAAGCGGGCGACCAAGCTTACAACGTGGGCATCAGCCTTTCGATCCCCCTATTCGATCGTAACCGCGGTGCGATCCAGGCGGCCTATGCGGAACAACGTGCTGCCGAAGCGGTTCTGGAGGCTCAGAGGCGTGACAGTGAGGCGGCCCGTTTGGGAGCGGTAGCGAGTCTCAAGGCATCCAACAGCCGCGCACGAGCAGCGGATGAAAGCGTACAGGCCGCAGATGAAGCCTATCGGCTGGCCCGCATCGGATTTGAGGCAGGTCGTATATCGCAATTGGAGCTGCGCAGCACGCGATCAACCCTGATCGCTGCGCGTGGCAGTGCTGTGGATGCCCGTCTTAGCCGGGTGGCAGCAGAAATCGACCTCGCCCGCCTTGAAGGGCGCGCACCGTTTGTGGAGGCAAAATGAACAAGTACGGAAACAAGACGCTCATCGGAGCGACGCTGCTGGCTACCTTGATGATGACCGGCGCGCTGACCTCATGCAGTGGCGGGGCGCAGGAGGATGCCAAATCCACCGGTACGGAGGCAGAAAAGCCGGCTGGAAAGGATGATGGTCACGACGATCACGCAGCTGACGCAAAGCCGGGCTCCGCCGAGGCGCACAGTGAAGGTGATGGTGATGGCGAACATGGCGAAGAGGAGTCCGAGGAAGGTGTAGTCAAGCTGACGCCTGACCAGATCAAGGCATCTGGCATCGGCGTGGTGGCTGTCGGCCGCGGCGGTGGCGCATCGACCCGCCTTGCAGGTCGCGTCGAGCCGGCCATCGGGGGGCGTGCTGCCATCGCCTCAACGGTCACCGGCCGCGTTGAGCGCGTGCTTGTTGCGCCGGGTACAGCCGTCAAGAGCAACCAGCCCCTGGTGATCATTGTCAGTGGAGAAGCTGCGACCTTCAAAGCCGCCGCCACTGCCGCTGCGGCGGAGGCCGAAGCCATTCGCCTGGCCTACGGCCGCGACAAGTCTCTTGTCGAGCAGGGCGTAGTGGCTCGCCAGGAGCTGGAGGCCTCGCGCGCGCGCTCTTTGGCCGCTGATGCCGCCGCTAGTGCTGCACGTGCACAGGTAGCGGCCAGTGGATCTCCGGACAGTTCCGGCCGGGTGACAATCTCCAGTCCTGTCGCTGGCGTGGTTGGCAACGTCCAAGTGACGCCCGGTGGTGTCGTCTCAGCTGGAACGCTTGTTGCGGAGGTTTCCAATCCGGACATGAATGAACTCGTATTCACTGCACCGCCAGCACTGGCCACTCTCGCGGTGCCCGGAATGAAGCTGGAAGTGACTGGCCCGGGCGGAAGCTTCGAAGCTGAGGTGATTGCCGCCGCTGCGAATGTGATGCAGCAGGGAGGCACCGCGACCATTCGCGCCAAACCAATTTCGGAGAAGTTGCCACCGGCCGGCTCCCCCGTTTCGGCCGTCATCATCGCCGATAGTGCCGCTGAAGGTATGAGTGTGCCGGCGGATGCGGTCCAAAGCGTTGATGGCAGAAGTGTTGTCTTCGTTGCCGTCCAGGGTGGTTTCCAGGCTACGCCGGTACTCGCTGGTCGTCGTGCAGGTAATCGAATCGAAATCCTTAACGGCCTGACAGGTAGTGAGCGCCTCGTAGGCGCCAATGCCTTCCTGCTCAAAGCCGAACTGGCCAAGGGCGAAGCCGAGCACGGCCACTAAGGGAACTCATACACCATGTTCAAGATCATCATTGAAGCAGCGGTCAAGTTCCGTTGGCTCGTGGTGTTTCTGGCTGCTTCGATTGCCTGCTTTGGCTTGTTCCAACTGAGCAAGCTGCCAGTCGATGCTGTACCAGATATCACCAACCGCCAGGTTCAGATCAATACCATCGCACCTGCCCTTACTCCGGAGCAGATTGAACGCCAGGTCACCTATCCTCTGGAGACGGCCTTGGCCGGCATCCCAGGTCTGAACACCACTCGCTCCCTATCACGCAATGGCTTCTCTCAGGTCACCGCGATCTTCACTGATCAGACCGACATCTATTTCGCCCGCCAGCAGGTGGCAGAGCGGATGCGGGAGGCTGCCGGAGATCTGCCCGAGGGCGTGTCCCCCATGCTCTCCCCGGTTACAACCGGGCTGGGCGAGGTTCTCATGTGGACGGTGGACTTCAAGCCATTCGACCCCAAGAAGCTGGCCAAGCCCGGCCAGGCTGGCTGGCAAGAGGGTGAGGTCTACCTGACACCAGAGGGCGATCGTCTTGGAACCGCCCAGGAGCGCGCAACGTACCTGCGTACTGTCCAGGACTGGATCATCGCACCACAGATGCGCTCCAGCCCCGGCCTGGCCGGTGTTGATACGGTGGGTGGGTACGTCAAGGAATACGGCATCTACCCCGACAGCGCTCGACTGGCGGCATACAACTTGGGTCTGGCCGATCTGGTCCAAGCACTGGAACGCTCCAACGTCCAGGCTGGCGCGGGTTTCGTCCAGCGTGCGGGCGAAGGCCTGGTCGTTAGGGCAGACGGCCTTGCCCTGACGACCGACGACTTGGCTCAGTCGCCGGTGGCCACCAAGGACGGTGTGGTCATCCGGGTGGCCGATGTTGCCGAGGTCGGTATGGGGCGCGCCCCACGGCTTGGTGCAGCTAGCCGAAATGGTCATGAGGCGGTACTGGGCACGGCACTGATGATCGCCGGCGGCAACAGCCGCACCGTCGCTCAAGCTGCAGCTGAGCGCCTGGCACAGGTCAATGAATCTCTGCCCGCCGATATCTTCGCAGAGCCAGTGCTGGACCGTAGTGTGCTGGTTAACTCCACTGTCAAGACTGTCGCCAAGAACCTGACCGAAGGTGCCCTGCTGGTCGTAGTTGTGCTGTTCCTGCTCCTGGGCAACCTGCGTGCGGCAGCCATCACCGCATTGGTCATTCCGCTGTCGTTCCTGTTCGCTGTTATCGGCATGAACAAGTTCGGCATCAGCGGCAACCTCATGAGTTTGGGTGCGCTGGACTTCGGCATCCTTGTGGATGGCGCGGTAATTGTGATCGAGTCCACCCTGCTGATGCTTGGCAAGCGGCGTGCGGAACTCGGCCGACCCCTCAATGCCATGGAGCGACTGCGTGTGGCCGCCGACTCGGCGAGGAAAATGGCGCGCCCTGCAGCCTTCGGCCAGGTGATCATCCTGTTGGTGTTCGCACCGATCCTTACGCTGGAAGGTGTGGAGGGCAAGACGTTCCAACCGATGGCCGCCACCTTCATGCTCGCCCTCGTTGGCGCGTTTATCTTCTCGTTCACCTTTGTACCGGCGATGGCTGCCCTGTTGGTCAGGGAGCCCAAGCTCCACGCGAACAAGGAGGGGCACGAGAGCGACCAAGACGAAGAACATGAGACTGCCATCATCCGCGTCCTGCGCGGCCGTATTGAACCGGCGATCCAAGCGGCGATTCGTAGGCCCAAGGCAGTGTTCGCTGGCGCCATTTTGATGCTCGCGATGGGCGTGGTCGGCTTTACGATGCTGGGTCGAGAGTTCATGCCAACGCTTGATGAGGGAAATCTCGCTATGCAAGCGTTGCGTGTGCCATCGACGTCGCTTGAGCAATCGTTGGCTATGCAATTGGCGCTGGAGAAGGCCATTGCTGCTGAACCAGAGGTTGTGACGGTCTTCTCGCGGACCGGTACTGCAGAAGCAGCTATCGACCCCATGCCGACCAACATCTCCGACAGTGTGATCGTACTTAAACCGAGAAAGGAGTGGCCAGACTCTTCCCTGAGCAAGGAGGATCTGATTGCAAGGTTTGAGAAGATCGCCGCCTCGCAGATAGGCAACAGCTTTGAATTCAGCCAGCCCATCGAGCTGCGCTTCAATGAGCTGATCTCAGGCGTGCGTACGGACCTGGCCGTCATGATCTACGGCGACAACTTCGAGCAACTGCAAGCTGTTGCCGATCAGGTCGCGCTGAAGCTGAGGAATGTCCAGGGCTCAGCGGATGTCCGTGTTGAACAGATTTCCGGCCTGCCCACGCTCAATGTGGCAATCGATCATCTTGCAGCTGCGCAGTATGGCCTCACGGCAGCGGACGTGAGCGACGCGCTTTCAACCGGTATTGGCGGCGCTGCGGCAGGCAAGATCTTCGAGGGCGACCGCCGGTTCGATGTTGTTGTGCGCCTCGGCGACGATGCACGCAATGACCCCGATCAGCTCGCGTCACTGCCGATTGCAACTCCAACTGGGGGCATCGTGCCGCTCTCCTCTGTCGCACGCATTGAGATCAGCGAGGGGCCGAACCAGATCAGTCGAAACAATGGAAGCCGTCGTGTGGTGGTGCAGGCAAATGTTCGCGGTCGTGACTTGGGCGGGTTTGTTGGAGAGGCCCAGGCGGCGGTGAAGGACGTACAGCTTCCGCCGGGCGCCCACATGACGTGGGGAGGTCAGTTCGAGAACTTGCAGCGGGCTGAAAAGCGACTCATGACAGTTGTTCCGATTGTCTTCCTATTGATCGGCAGCCTGCTGTTCATGGCATTGGGCAGCGCAAAGGAGGCGGGCCTGGTGTTCACCTGCGTCCCACTGGCCCTGGTTGGCGGAATTCTCGCGTTGCTGGTGCGTGGTATGCCGTTCTCGGTATCTGCCGCCGTCGGATTCATCGCGGTATCGGGTGTTGCGACCCTGAATGGATTGGTGCTCATGCAAGCCATCAGAGAGAGGCTTGATGCAGGTGACAGTCCATTGATCGCTGCAATGAACGGTGCCGGCAGCCGAATTCGCGCGGTGGTGACCACCGCGCTGGTGGCGATCGTTGGCTTCATTCCAATGGCTATTGCGAGTGGATCTGGTGCTGAGGTGCAGAAGCCTCTCGCCACGGTGGTCATTGGCGGCCTGTTGACCGCAACAGTGCTAACACTTCTTGTGCTGCCGACATTTGCGGGACGCTTGGCCAAGGCAGGCCCGAAAGGGCAACCGGAAACTGTCCACTGAATGATGGAGTGTTTGGGCCCGGCAGAGCATCTGCCTGCCGGACTTCCCGTTCCATTTTTATGACGTTGGAGGGAACAAATGAACCTGACCACAGAACTCGAACTGCCAGTAATACTCCCAGGTGTCTCTCGGGACGACAGCTGCGTCCAGAGGCTGGTCGCTGGTCTTCAGGACATGGAGGGAGTATCGCGCGTGCACATTCGCGAGGGTAGCGACGAAGCTCTCGGAACGCTCTGCATTCATTACGACCCCGAGATCGTCTCGCTTCAGCGAGTGCGAGAGGTGGCGGCATCCGTGGGCATTGAGTTGGGTGATCGGTATGGCCACCTTTTCTTGGAGCTTGGTTCGGCCGTTCACGCACGAAAGGCAAGGACAATTGCGGCGCAAGTGCAGGCCGTACCAGGCGTCATTGAAGCCACCACCAGCCCAGCTGGTGGCATAAGCATCGAGTACGAGAGAGCCAAGACAGGCGAGGCGGAGCTGAGAGCGAAGCTTGAGGCGCTGGGTGTAGCGCAAGAGCCACCGAGTCCGAGGGGAGATTTGAAGGATCAGCACGAAGGACACGATCACAAGGACCGACAGGACCCCGGTCATTCCCACGGGGGCACGCTAGGTGGCAATAGTGAGCTGATCTTCTCACTTGCTTGCGGCCTGCTCCTGATCGTGGGATTTGCGATTGAAAAGCTTGGGTTGACCCAAACGCCCTGGATCCCCACAGCGTTTTACGTAGCAGCCTACGTCTTTGGCGGCTGGTTCACGCTTGGCGAGGCGATCGGGAACATCAAGCTGAAGCGCTTTGAGATCGATACGCTGATGCTGGTTGCAGCGGCAGGCGCAGCCGCGCTCGGCGCATGGGCCGAAGGCGCCTTGCTTCTGTTCCTCTTCAGTCTCGGTCACGCCCTTGAACACTACGCGATGGGCCGGGCTAAACGTGCGATAGAAGCTCTCGCCAAGCTTGCCCCAGAAACTGCCAGGGTGCTGAGGAATGGGCAGGTCGTGGAAGTCCAGGTTGAATCGTTGATACCTGGAGATGTGGTGGTCGTACGTCCCAATGACCGGATGCCGGCGGACGGATTCGTTATCAAAGGGGCTAGCAGCGTTGACCAAGCCCCTGTCACCGGGGAAAGCATCCCGGTTGATAAGCTGGCAGTCAATGACGCTGCTCTAGCACGGGATCGACCTGATTCGGTGGTAATGGAGTCACGTGTTTTCGCCGGCACTATCAATGGCTCCGGCGCCCTGGAGGTTGAAGTCACGCGTCGATCAGGCGAATCGGCACTGGCCCGCGTCGTCAAGATGGTGAGCGAAGCCGAAACCAGGAAATCGCCAACGCAGCGCTTCACAGACAAGTTTGAGAGGGTATTCGTTCCCGCTGTTCTGATCTTGGCCGTGCTGTTACTTTTCTCATGGATCGTGATCGATGAGCCATTCCGCGACAGCTTCTATCGAGCGATGGCGGTACTTGTAGCGGCAAGCCCTTGCGCACTGGCAATCGCGACTCCAAGCGCGGTTCTAGCGGGAATTGCGCGAGCTGCGCGAGGTGGCGTACTCATCAAGGGTGGCGCACCACTGGAGGAGCTGGGCATGGTCCGTGCCATCGCGTTCGACAAGACTGGAACGCTCACTGAAGGCAAGCCGCGAATTACCGACATCAAAGTGATGCAGGGAACGACAGAGCAGGAACTGCTTCACGTTGCCGTCGCCGTCGAGGCTTTAAGTGACCACCCTTTGGCCGCAGCTATCGTTCGAGATGGTAATACTCGCCTGGGCGATGGACCGGTCATGGTAGCGACAGACCTCGCTAACTTCGCTGGAAGAGGCGTTCAGGCGAAGGTGAACGGCATTGACGTGTGGATAGGAAAGGCAGAAATGTTCGGTAACGACGGCATTGGCGCTCTATCCGCGGGTGCGGAGTCTGCCATTGAGGAGCTCCGTAACGCCGGCAGAACCACGATGGCCGTTCGCCTAGGTGATCGCGACCTAGGTGTCATCGGCCTTATGGATACGCCCCGGCCAGAGGCGCGTGAAGCCCTGGACAAGCTAAGGCGCTTGGGCATCCAACGAATGATCATGATCTCTGGCGACCACCAGACTGTAGCTCAAGCCGTGGCAACGGACGTGGGTCTAAACGAGGCATGGGGAAATCTCATGCCTGACGACAAGGTGAAGGCAATACGTCAGTTGAAGGAGACGGAGCGAGTGGCAATGGTCGGCGACGGTGTGAATGACGCACCCGCAATGGCTAGTGCCAGCGTCGGAATTGCAATGGGTGCCGCCTCTTCGGACGTAGCGCTGGAGACTGCCGACGTCGCGCTTATGTCTGAGGATTTGAGACAGGTTGCATTCTCTGTAGCGCTTAGTCGACGCACGAAACGGGTGATCCGTCAGAACGTGTATGTGAGCCTGGGCGTCGTAGCGTTGTTGGTTCCTGCGACCATCCTAGGTCTTGGCATTGGACCGGCTGTGGCAGTGCATGAAGGTTCAACCTTGTTGGTTGTATTCAATGCGCTGAGGCTCCTTGGCTTCCGTCAGTCGTGACATGCGAATTCTAGTGATTGAGCGCGATCGAGAAGTCGCTTTGAAGATTCTGGCCTACTTCGAGGCCCGAGGGCATCAGCTTGATACCATCGGGGACGGCATCGCCGGCCTTCACTTTGCGGCGTCCAATGGTTACGACGCAGTCATTCTTGATTGGATGCTTCCTCGCATGGAAGGCCCGGAGGTTCTGAGAAGGCTGCGGTTGAATCACGGTGTTTCAGTTCCTGTTGTGATGTTGGCTGCAAAGGTTGCGCTCTCGGACAAAATCATCGCTTTCCGCTCCGGTGCAGATGACTATGTGACCAAGCCTTTTGAGCTCCCGGAGCTCGAAGTTCGCCTAGAGGCGTTGGTTTCCCGTACGGAGGGACGCGTAACAAGGAGGCGGCTGCTGATCGGAGAGCTCACGTTGGACCTGAGTACGTTGGAGGCCACACGGGCTGGAAAACGACTGCATCTGTACCCAGCTTGCAGGAAGCTCCTTGAAGCGCTGATGCGGGCAAGTCCTGCCGCTGTGACCAGGCGGCAGCTTGAGCACACTCTCTGGGGTGACGACCTGCCCGACGGGGATCTTCTGCGATCACAGATGTCCAGCCTGCGGCGAAGCATTGATGGTCCGTTTGAGGAAAAGATGATCCAGACGCTGCCGCGGGTTGGGTATCGACTGATACCGCCATCAAGGCCTATGCCCCCCCCCGGGGAAGGGAGGCCCTATGACGGTGAGGCGTAGACATGGCTGCAGAGCCGTCAGTGCAGACCTTGAGCGCCTGACTATTTGGCCACGTATTCTGATCAGAGTATGACCATGTGGAAGCCAGCCGCACTCCCAATTGGCGCGTTCTTGGCCGCAGCGATTTGGGGCGCAGCGGCCATGGTGCCCTTCGCGCCGGCATCAGAAGAGATGATGTTTTGGATACCGGTGTCGATTGCGCTAACGAGTGCGGCTGCTGCATTGGTAGTTGCGATGATGCAAGACATCATTCTGGTCGCGGTAAAGAGATGGCCACTGTTCGTGAAATTCTATCCAACCCTCTGCTTGGAGCCACTCCCCTTTGCATTCCTTCCAATCGTGCTGTCACTCGCCGGAATTGCGGAGTTCGGTCCAGCGATGCTGAGTGCAGCTCTATTGCTGATCGGCTTCTCGTTTGCGGAGACTCTCTTCGCCGCCGCCCTCCACAGAGCCCGGGCGACGCCGACCGCGGTTGTGATCTCGATGCAGTGCGCTGCTCTGGTGTTTGCAGTTTACATGTACAAGAAAGGCATCCAAGCGAACGTCAGTGACATCAGTTGGCCGTGGTTCGCATCGTCTGTCACTGCCATGAGTCTATTCTCCTTCCTAGTCGGAAGGTATTGGGCCAACCTGCTTCGTGATGCTGAGGTGGGGTTCTCTCCCTTACTGAAGTGGGTTCTGGTCACCTTCATAGCTGAAGGATCTACTAGTGAATGGAGCCGGTGGAGATTGAAGCAACCTATTAAGCAACGCAGACCACCGGGGCTTCGGTCCAAGCCTCGCAGGAAATAGGATCCGATCAACCAATCCAAATCATGGAGGCTAATTCTTGACAACTGCGAGCGCGACAAATATGACGCAAGGGCGGATGGGACCACCCGTCGTCAGTCTCGCTCTGTGAGAGGTGGCGCATCGAGATCACGTTTGTGGAGGTCTTCTACCGGCCGGAAGCAATACCCCGAGGTAGGTCCGTGGTGGCGACTTCTGGTTTCAATGCGCCCGAAGCCCACCGGAGCCTCAAAGATGCGCGCTCAGGGTTGCAGCGGTCGCTGGCGACAGTCGTCATCGGCCGGAGCCTGTCCCCCGCCTACCAACCTTGCTGGCAAGGCCGGTGTTTTTTGATTGCAAGATTCAGACCTATCCCGCCTGACAATCACATTCCCTGGAGTCACCGCCAACATGAATGAAGCCGAGCTGGAACAAGTGCGTACGGCGATGTTTACCGACCCCGGCGTGAAAGCGGTGGATGACCTGCGCCTAGTCCCCGCCAAAGAGCGCGGTCGTGCGATCGCGGCCACCATCACCGTCGCTGCGCCCTCGGTCGACCTGGACCTGGTGCATGCGGTGATCGCCCGCGTGCTGGCCGATCAATTTGACATCGATCAGGTCATGCTGTGCTTCAACGACCCGGGTCCGGTGCCACCACAGCCCACAGCGGCGCCCTTGAAGAAAATGTGATCGCCCGTGGCTCTATGCGTCTGCGTTGGCGGGCGCATAGAGCTGATAACCCGGCAACGCGCACGCGCCGGCATACACAAAGGCCACGCTTTGCCGCGCCCGGGTGAAGGCCACGTAGTACTTTGGTGGGGCGGTGATACGCGCTGCATCTGCCGTGCGCAGGTACTGTGTCAGCGGGCCGTTCGGAAAGATGAGGACCCGGCTGTAGGTGCGGCCCTTGCACTGCCCAAAGTTCACGGCCGGTAGTCCGTCGCACGCTTGCCGCCGGTCATGCCGGAGCACGGTGGGCGCAAACTCCTGCATGTACGCTTCAACATCCGCTGGAGCGACGAGGTAGATGCCATCGTGCCCGGTGACCTCGCCATTGCCTGATTGGGTTCGCGGCATCTGCGGATAGAGCGTGTCCGCCATATCGCACAGGGCCTGGACGCAGCGAAGGCTGATGAGGCGGTGATCCAGCTGGCATAAGCCGTCCGCCTCCCAAATCTGAAACAGCGCTGCCAGATTGGGTCCACGATACTGGCTGTGCCTTTGAGCATAGTTGGTGGCATACGTCGCCTGCCGCGTATCACCCACCAACGTGATGGCAATGCCGCTCTTCAACAGCCGCTCGACCAGATCCAGATCAAAGCCGGCGAGGTCCTGAACTTCGTCGATGTAGAGCTCGTCGTACATGGCCGCCAGGCGTGCCATGACCTGACCTTGGGTGAGCTCATCGCAGCGCACAGCGAAATCGGCCGCCCGGTCCGAATACATCCGGTTGCCTGCCAAGTAGTGGCGCGCCACCTGGGTGCGTGGGGCCCTGTTATTGGTGACACCTTCTACGAACAGGATGGTCTCGATGCGAGGCTCAGGGCAAAGCGCTGCCTGGTACGGGCGGATGCACTGGCACAGCAGGAAGCCATACCAGCTGTGCAAAGTGACATGCACGGGGACCGCACCGGCGTGGACCTCAAACGAGCGCCGGATCTCTTCTAGATTCTCCAGCGTGTAGGTGACAATCGCGATGCGACGCCCAGGCCGCTCCAGGGCCTGCCGGACCAGCAAGGTGGTCTTGCCCGAGCCGGCCGCCGAAAGCAGGACCCGGTTAGGTGATGGCGCGCTGGACATAGTCCGGGAACCTGATCGAGTGCGGGCTGTTGAAGATCGCCAGGGCCGTATCGGTCTTATGGCCCTTCATGTACTTGAGCAGCGCCACCTCATCGGCAAACGTCTTGCCCAGCACGGTATTGAGTTCGGCCAGCGAGTTGGCTTTGATCAGCTGCTCTTCCAGCGATGGGGCGCTTTCGTCGGAATCGTAATAGATCGCGTTGATGTGTTCGGCATAGCGCTCCTGCACAACGGCGATATCGCCATCATTGTCGGTGATCACCTTGGCCTGGATTTTCAGCCGATCTGCAATCTGCAAGAAGCGCTTGAATGCCAGCGACTTGACCGAAATGATGTCTACGCCGCGAGCCATCGGCGCCACGCCATGGTGGTCGCTGTAGGCGCGCTGCACGATCAGCTCGTCGGAAGGGCCTTCCACCAGGATCGCCTGCTTGGCCAGGATCAATCGCAGCGTGTCGTGGCCCGGCAGCTTCATGAAATAGTCATGGGTATCGCTCGGCAGCTGGTCCAGCTTCATCTGGCCCTGCGCGCTGAACAGGATCACGTTGTCCACGCCCAGCTTATTCAACACGAAGCTGCTGTGGGTGGCGATGATCACCTGCTGGGCGGTGGAGAGGGCCGCAATCTTGTCGATCAGCTGGGTCATGCTGGAATAGGACAGATGGTTCTCCGGCTCCTCGATCAGCAGCACGTGGGCAGCGCCGGCCGCGTGCATCGCCAGCTTCATCTTCACCGCGCTTTGCTCACCCTTGCCGGCCTGGGTGAACGGGAGCTCATCCAGGTAAGGTGACAAGCTGGTTTCCCATGTTGAGCGCGGCGATGTGTCCACACCCACCGTCAGCGCCCGGTGGCTGATGTCCCCGGTGTGCTCGGTCAGGTACGCATTGATGGCCGCCACGTCCGCCTCTTCGGAAAAACTCTGCCGCATGCGGCGGAAGCTCAACGACAGCGAGACGCGCTGCGCAGGCGTCAGTGCCTGATCGATGATGCCGGCGATATAGCGATCGGCACCGGACAAGGTCTTGATGCCGTGAGTGTCGATGATGGTCGAATCGAACGGAATGCTGCGAGCGGTGACGCCATTGTTGGCGAAGGAATACCAGCGCACCGTGTAGTACTCCACCGGCAGGCTGACCGCACCCTGGTGCTGCTGCAGGTAGGCGTTGAACTCCTCGCGGTAGTCGTCGTTGAGCTCGACCAGCAGCCGGATGCCGGCGGTATCCAAGCGCAGGGAGTTGTTGGTGCCGCGCAACGACGCCAGCGCGACATCTGCGCCCAGATAGGCTTCGATGGAGATCCGTGGCGGCGAAGCCGGCGTGCCTGCAGCAAGGGTCGCCAGATATTCCTGCACCGCGGGCTGGTGGAACAGGTAGGGCGTGAGCTCGTAGGCGAGATTGCGCCCATGCAGTTGCCCGGTGACCACCACGTGGATGGCCTCCAGCAGGGTGGACTTACCGACCTCGTTGTCGCCCACCACCAGGTTCATGTGGGCGTTGAGGGGCAGGTCCAGATGGCGAAACGACTTGAAATTGTCGATGACGATACGTTCGATCGGCATGCACAGTCCTTTGATGGCCAACGAGTTCGGTGGCGGCGCCTGCTTGCACCCCGGCTGGCCTCCTTTCCGCTCTGGGCCAAACTACCCAGGGATCGCCAGCCTTGGGCGGTTTCGTACTGTTTTGACGACTTGAAATGGCCGAAACGCTGGTTACGCGGGATAATTCAATATTATCCCGCCTTTAGATACGACCCGTACTCGGCGAGTAGTGTAACTTGATTGGTATGTAATTACGTGGTATGTAATACATTACGAAATAGTCGGAGAGTGCGATGGCACGCGGCGGCTTGTACAAGAGCGACATCCAGAAGGCCCGCGATGCGCTGCGGGCACAGGGCAAACACCCGTCGGTGGACGCGGTGCGGGTGGCGCTGGGCAACACCGGCTCCAAGACAACCATTCACCGCTACCTGAAGGAGCTGGAAGAAGATGAAGGGCAAGGCCTTGGCGCCAAGGTCGCGGTCAGCGACGCGCTACAGGACCTGGTCGGTCGGCTTGCCGGTCGCCTACACGAGGAGGCCGAGGCTGTAATCGCCGAGGCCCGGCAGCGCTTCGAAGCGCACTTGCAGGAGCGTAGCGAGGCGCTGGAACGCACCCAGCAGGAGGCGTCCACGCTGAGCGCGCAGCTTCAGCGCATTGAAACTGCCTTACGCGAAGAAAAGACGACCCACGCCGCAGCCCAGCAGGCCTTGGCCGAACGGGTCACCGAGGTCGCGCAGCTCGGCGAACGGATCGCGGGACTGACCGCGCGGCTGGCGGAGCACGAGGCGCATGCCCAGTCGCTGGAGCAGAAGCACCAGCATGCTCGCGAGGCGTTGGAGCACTACCGCACCTCGGTCAAGGACCAACGCGAACAGGAACAGCGCCGCCACGAGCACCAGGTGCAGGAACTGCAGGTCGCGCTGCGCCAGGCCAACGAGGCGCTGACCGCCAAGAACCACGAACTGGTTCAGCTCAACCGCGACAACGGGCAGTGGCTGGAACGCCACAGCCGCCTAGAGAGGGAACTGGCGCAGGTGCGGCAAGCTGCGGACGACCAGCGGAAGGAGCTGGACGCGCTGCGGCTTACGGCTGCGGAGTACCAGGCCTTGCTGGCACGCTGGACCCAGGACGCCCAAGCGTTGGAGAGCGCACGGGTCAAGCTGGCCAATGCTCACGCCGACTTGGCCAAGGAGCGAGAACGGCGTGAACAAGCCGAGGCCGAAGCGTTGCGTGCCGGTGTGCGCCAGGACACCTTGGAGCAGTTGCTGGCGCAGTTGCGGCCCGATCGCGCCGACAGTTCAGGTACCAACAAAAATCCGGCAACCAAATGATTTCACGGAAGAAAAAAAAATTCTGGGGGGCATTTTTGCACGTATCTCGGCTTAACCCCACATCCGCCATCCTTATGGGGTTTCCATGGGGGGTGCGCGTGACTTTGTCCGTCGACTCAACACCGACCTTCGCTCGACGCCTCCAACAAGCCCGCCTGCACACGGGTTTGTCGCAGAAGGAGTTGGGCATCCGGGCCGGTCTGGATCCTTACGTGGCCAGCCCCCGAGTCAACCAGTACGAACGTGGCAAGCACGAGCCCAAGCTGGAGACTGCTGAGCGGTTGGCCCAAGCGTTGGGGATCCCCGCCGCCTTCCTTTACACCGACGATGATCTGCTGGCCAAGTTGCTCCTGCGCTGGGGCTCGCTAAGCAAGCAGCAGAAGCGGGAGTTGGTGAAGCTGATCGAGGCCACACCCGAGAAGTAAACCGAACAAGCGCTAGCCCTATGGGCAACCCTTCGCCTCAACCCGCCCATTGGGCGCTCCTGGAGGGAGCTGCAGTGGCCGTGACTAGTGCGACTGACAAGTGGCGGCATCTCAGGCCTACTTGAGATTTTGTTCACGACCGATACACACGCGCCTTGTCTAAAGTGATTTACAATGTCGCCCGTGTCAGCCTCCTCACTTCTACTGCGACTGCTCCTGATCGTCATGCTCGTGCTTAACGGCGCGTGGTCGGCATTTGCGTCGATCAGTATGAACCCGGCCATGGAAGCGCAGGCCAGCGAAGTGGCTGCCGCGGTGCAAGGCGACGAAGACTGCGTCGCCCATCACAGTGCTGAGAATCATCCCGATGCCACCTCGATTGAAAGGGCTGGCACTGGGCATGGCGACCATGCCGGTCCCGACTGTTGCAAGTCTTCTGCGTGCCGGTGCGCCTGCGTACACGCGTGCGCGAGCGCACTTCCGGCGCGCCTGCATGTTTCGGTGCAACTGGCCTTGGGCCTGGATGTCATGCCGCTGCCCCTAGGGCATGCGGCACCTGCCTTGCCTCATCTGATCCGACCACCGATCGGCTAAGCGTCCCTAAGCGCCGCAATGGCGCCGTTGGTGTGGCTTGCATGCCTATTTATAGGCCAGCCGCCCGCTCTGTACCACCGCCCGCCGGTGGCAACACGACGCTTGGAGCATTTTCATGTCGCATGATGATTTTCGTGGTCCACACGGTGGACCGCCGCTGCTACCTTCGCGGCGGCGATTTGTCCAGGGCTTGGCCTTGGGAGGCGCAGTCGCAGGATTAGGTTTCTGGCCCAAAGCCAGTTGGGCGCTCAAGGGCCCGGGACAACCCAACGTACTATCGGGCACCGAGTTTGACCTAACCATCGGCGAGACGCCGATGAACTTCACCGGCAAGACCCGCACCGCGATCACCGTCAATGGGTCCGTTCCGGCGCCGTTGCTGCGTTGGCGGGAAGGCACCACGGTCAACCTGCGTGTCTCCAATGCATTGCCCGCTAACTCCCTCCATGGCGCGGACACCTCCATCCATTGGCACGGCATCATTTTGCCGGCCAACATGGACGGCGTGCCGGGCCTGAGCTTTGACGGTATCGGACGTGGTGAGACCTACCACTACCGGTTCACCCTGCATCAGGGCGGCACCTACTGGTACCACAGCCACTCGGGGTTCCAGGAACAAGCCGGGCTCTATGGCCCGATCATCATCGACCCATTGGAGCCGGAGCCCTTCAGCTTCGATCGCGACTACGTCGTGATGCTGAGCGATTGGACAGACCTGGACCCGACGGCCCTGTTCGATCGTTTGAAGAAGATGCCGGGCCATGACAATTACTACAAGCGCACGGTCGGCGATTTTGCGCGCGATGTGAAGCGCAACGGCCTGTCGGCCACGTTGGAAGATCGCAAGATGTGGGGCGTGATGCGGATGACGCCCACGGATCTGTCCGACGTCAACGCCAACACCTACACCTACCTGATGAACGGCACGACCTCGCTGGGCAACTGGACCGGTTTGTTCCGCAGTGGCGAGAAGGTGCGCCTGCGTTTCATCAATGGCTCTGCCATGACGTACTTCGATGTGCGTATTCCGGGGCTAAAGATGACCGTGGTGGCAGCAGATGGCTTGTATGTCCATCCGGTTTCCGTCGACGAGTTCCGCATCGCGGTAGCAGAAACCTTCGATGTGATCGTGGAGCCCTCCGGGCAGGACGCATTCACCATCTTTGCCCAAGACTCCGGTCGCACCGGCTACGTCAGCGGCACGCTCGCCGTGCGCGAAGGATTACGCGCGCCCGTTCCGTCTGTGGATCCCCGGCCGCTGCTGACGATGGCAGACATGGGCATGGATCATGGATCGATGGATATGTCTGGCGGCAGCAAGGGCATGGAAGGCGGCTGTGGTGCGGCCATGGGCATGCCTGGCATGACCCCACCTGCCAGCGGTAACGCGACCTCGGCCCATGCAGGCCATGCGATGCCCGCCGCCGGCGATGGTGCCATGGCAGGCATGCAGCACGGGGGCATGCAATCACACCCTGCCAGCGAGACCAACAATCCCCTGTTGGACAACCAGGCCATGAGCGTGAGTTCGCGCTTGGATGATCCGGGTAATGGCCTGCGCGATAACGGCCGTCATGTACTGACGTATTCCATGCTCAAGAGCACCTTTGAAGACCCTGACGGACGCGACCCCGGTCGCGAGATCGAGCTGCATCTGACCGGACATATGGAGAAATTCTCCTGGGGCTTCAACGGTCAGAAGTTCTCCGATGTCAAGCCGCTGCGGCTGAACTACGGCGAGCGTATGCGCATCGTATTGGTTAACGACACGATGATGACCCATCCCATCCATTTGCACGGCATGTGGAGTGACGTGGAGGACGACAACGGCAACTTCATGGTGCGCAAGCACACGGTGGATATGCCGCCGGGTAGCCGACGCACGTATCGCGTGCGTGCCGATGCGTTGGGCAGCTGGGCGTTCCATTGCCACCTGCTTTATCACATGGAAGCCGGAATGATGCGCACGGTGAGGGTCGACGAATGAACATCAATAGACGCGATACCACCCTGACTGCGCTGACGCTGGCTATCTCGCTGGCCCTGGCCAATGCGGCCAGCGCCCAATCCATGCAGCACGGCTCCATGCCGATGGAGCAGGGCGCGCAGACCCAGACTCAGGATCACTCTGCACAACAGGCGCCGACATCAAAACCTGCGCCAGCCCAAAAGCCTGCAACACCGGCCAAGCCGAGCGAAGCGACGATCGATCATGCGACGATGGGCCACGCCGCGCCGCAGGCTAAAGCAGCCGAGCCTGCCATGCAGGGCATGGACCATTCGCAAATGGGGCACGTCTCGCCCGCGAGCACACCTGCGGCGCCCACAGCACAGGCGCAGTCGATGCAGGGCATGGATCACAGTCAGATGGCACAGCCCGCTGCAGCCGACACCTCTAGTACGGCCACGCCTGCGATGCAGGGGATGGACCATTCCAAGATGGGGCACGGCGCGCCTCCGAGCACGCCCGCAACGCCCAAAGCGCAGACACAGTCGATGCAGGGCATGGACCACAGTCAGATGGGACACGGGCCTGCAGTGCCAACGCAGCCGCGCACCCCGATACCCGCGGTGACGGACGCGGATCGCAAGGCGGCCATCGCGCCGGAACACGCGCATCCGGTGCATGACAACTCGATCAAGAGCTACGTGCTGCTCAATCGCCTGGAAGCCTGGGATGCCGATCCGGGCACCGGGCTGGGCTGGGAGGGCCAGGCTTGGATCGGTACGGACCTCAATCGCGTCTGGCTCCGCAGTGAAGGCGAACGCACGGATGGTCAGACCGAGTCGGCTGATCTGGAAGTGCTCTACGGCCGCAGTATCTCCACGTGGTGGGATGTGGTGGCCGGTGTGCGTCATGACTTCAAGCCTGGGGCATCTCAAAACTTCGCCGCTATCGGTGTACAGGGCTTGGCGCCGATGAAGTTCGAAGTGTCCGCCACAGCCTATCTCGGCGAAGGGGGCCAGACTGCCGCCAATGTCGAGGCCGAGTACGAATTGCTGCTAACCAACCGGCTGATCTTGCAGCCGCTGGTGGAAGTCACCGCCTATGGCAAGAACGATCCATTGCGCGGGATAGGTTCGGGTCTGAGTACCGCTGAGGCGGGGCTACGACTTCGTTATGAGTTCACCCGAAAGTTCGCTCCCTACATCGGCGTGGTGTACGAGCGCGCGTTTGGCAATACCGCAGACATGCGACGCGAGCATGGCGAGTCCTTTGAAGACACGCGCTTGGTCATCGGCCTTCGTACCTGGTTCTAAGGGGAACTGACAATGAAATCCAACAAAAGGATGTGGGTATGGCTCGGTGCCGGCGTGGGATTGGTTGCGGTCGCGGCAACTGCCACGGTCTCTCTGGGCGTGTACAACGTGGCCGCCGACGATCCGCATAGTCGCCCGGTGTATGCGCTACTTGAAACGGCGCGCGAGCGTTCCATTGAGGTGCGCGCCGCCAAGCTTCAGGTGCCCACGAACCTGGATGATCCTGAGCGTATCCGCCAGGGTGCGGGCAACTACAACGCCATGTGCGTGACCTGCCATCTTTCGCCAGAGGCGGCGGCCACCGAGATGAGCAAGGGCCTGTACCCCGCGCCACCGAACCTAAGCAAACAGTCGGTCGCTCCAGCTGAGGCGTTCTGGGTGATCAAGCACGGCATCAAGGCCAGCGGCATGCCCGCGTGGGGCGGCAGCATGGACGATGAGTTCATCTGGAACATGTCGGCCTTCCTGCAGAAGCTGCCCACGCTGGACAAGGCCGGTTACCAGGCGTTGGTGGCCAGCAGTGATGGTCATTCGCATGGCGGCGGCGAGACGCAAGGCCACCATGACGACGAAAAGGCCGAGGATCACCCTGCCCTATTCGAGCCGGGCAACAACTCCATGCCGCATGCGCACCCGCCGGGCGTGGACGACGATCACCACGGCCCGACACCCAGCGACACGGAAGTCGGGTTGGTGAGCCACGGCCATCCCGACGGCAAGGTGGAGTCGCACCCTGCACCACACACGCCCGTGGCCGATGACGGCCATGCGCACACCCATTGATCTCCTTGGAGCCCACGCAATGAACGCAACAGCAATCTCGTTCACCCTCGCACTGGCACTGGCCGTCGTGTCCCCCGCAATGGCGCAGGCGACACAGCCGCACGCACATCACCCCGCTGCCGCGGCATCTGCGGACGTCGACGTCCCAGTCACTGCAGAGGCCGCGGTCGCCGTAGCGGAGCGTTTCAACAGGGCCCTGTCTAGCGGCGATCTGGCCACGGTCGAAGCCCTGCTCGCTGCCGACGTCCTCATCCTCGAGTCCGGGGGTGCCGAGCGCAGCCGCGAGGAATATCTGGGTCATCACGCAGTCAGCGATGCGGCATTCCTCAAGGGCGCCCATCGCCAGCTGCTCCGTCAGCGTGCACGCACCGCTGGTGAGTTCGCATGGGTCGGAACCGAAAGCGAGCTGCACGCCCAGAAAGACGGTAAGCCACTGACCGTCCAGAGCACCGAGACCATGGTGCTGAAGCAGACCACCGACGGTTGGCGGATCGCCCACATCCACTGGTCTTCGCGGACCAAGCGCTAAGCGGAGAACCAGAAATGAAAACCTGCAGATTGAACCGACTTGCGTGGGCGGCTTTTGCGGTCGCCGGCCTGGGTGCCTGCACCCAAGCGGCTACACCCGCGCAATCCACCATCGCGCCCACTGCACAGGTCGTCCCGGAAACAGCCGACGCGACTCCAGCCGCCCTGCCACGCATGACCGTCCACAAGACCCCGACCTGCGGGTGCTGCGGTAGCTGGATCGACCACGTGAAGAAGGCGGGGTTCACCGTGGATGTGCATGACATGGATGACCTGGGTCCGGTCAAGGAGCGCCTGGGTGTCCCCTATGCAAAGGGCTCCTGCCACACGGCCGAGGTCGACGGATACGTCATCGAAGGCCATGTCCCGGCCGAGGACATCAAGCGCCTCCTCGAAGAAAAGCCGGACGCACGCGGCCTGGTCCTGCCCGGAATGCCGCTCGGTTCGCCGGGCATGGAGGTCCCGGAAGGACGCCAGCAGCCGTATACGGTCGAGCTGGTCCATCACGACGGAACCACCGAACCCTTCGCACAGCATTGATCCGCAAGAGCAACAGGGGGCGGTGTTGCGGGCGCGCCGATTCTCGTCCGCGATGAAGCAGGAGATCCACATGACTCACCATTCCGAAGACCACCGGTCTCAGGCCATGAACGAGTGCATCGACAACTGCACGCAATGCCACGCGATTTGCCTTGAGACCATCAACTATTGCCTGAGCAAAGGAGGTGCCCACGCAGCCCCGGAGCACATCGCCCTGCTGGCGACGTGTGCCGATATCTGCGCCACCAGCGCCGACGCCATGTTGCGTGGCGCCAGCGCTCACTCGGTGGTTTGCAGTGCCTGCGCGGAGATCTGCCGCCAGTGCGCCGAAGCATGCGACGCCATGAACGACCCGGAGATGGCGCGCTGCGCCGAAGTTTGTCGCCGTTGCGCGGAAAGCTGCAGCGCCATGGCGGCTTGACGCGTCGAGGATCCCGCCTGAGCGGCGGGATCCTCATCTCAAATATCAAAAGCCGACCAACCGTGGTTTCGGTGACAGCCCGACACCTAACGCTTGTCGGATCCAACACAGCACGGCGCCGAACGGGGCTTTGCATCACATTCGCAATGAGGATTTATCCCTATGAAATCATCAAACGTCCTTCGCTCCTTCGCGCTCGTCCTCGCGATTGCGGCTGGGCAGTTCTCCCTGCAGATCGCGCACGCCCACGCCGCGCTGCAGCAGTCCACACCGGCGGCAAATGCGGTGGTGGCTTCGCCGGGCCAGATCGATCTCGTGTTCAACGAAACATTGATTCCGCGGGCGTCGCGTCTCAAGTTGCTCATGAAGCACGGCAGTTCCACCATGCCGATCGAGAATTTCACGACCGAGATCGTCAACAACGGTAAGACCCTGCGTGCCAAGTTGCCCCAGCCGCTGACTCCGGGCGTCTATACCGTGGAATACCGCGCCGTCGGTGGTGACAACCACCCCATGCCGGGCAGCTTCAGCTTCACGGTGCGCTGAGGAGTCGCGAATGTTCGACCTGTCGGCTTATGCACTGAGATTCCTGGAATACCTTGTCATCATGGTTCTTTTCGGGGTTCCACTCTTCGGTTGGTACGGGTCGCGTCGATCGGCACTCGCCGACGCCTTGGCCGGGTGGTCACTCATGGGCGTTCTATTGGCGGGTGCCGTAGCCGGTCTCGTGCTCACCGGGCTCGATGTCGTCTTCAAGACCGCGGGCATCATGGGAATGCCGCTTGCCGAGGTTGATCGCGCATCGCTTGGCTGGTATCTGCTCGAGACGTCCGCGGGCCGGGCAGCCATGGCGAGAGGCGCGCTGCTGGTCGCCCTGATGTTCGTGCTCGGATGGCATCGTCGCCGCGGGAAGGTGGAGACCGCCTTCCCGCTGGGGGCGATGCTGGCGGGCGGCGCACTCGCTTCGCTGGCATGGAACGGCCACGCCGCCGCTGGCGAGGGCTTGGCAGGCGCGGTCCGGCTTGCTGCAGGCATCGTCCATCTTCTCGCGGCAGGCGGCTGGATCGCAGCGGTCCTGATGTTCCTTGCCATGCTGCTGCGCGGCAAAGAGACGAACGGCAGCGGGCGTCTGCGATCAACGCATGACTTTCTGCATGGTTTTTCGACGCTGGGAACGATCTTCGTTGGTGCGCTCATCGTGTCCGGCATCGCGCACTACGGGGATCTCACCGCGTGGTCGTTTTCGGCCCTGTTCCAGAGCACCTACGGGAAGTTGCTGCTGTTCAAACTGGCCCTGTTCGCTGGAATGCTGGGTTTGGGAGCGCTGCACCGATGGACGCTGGTGCCGCGCTTGGAACGAGCGCTGACCAGCGGAGATCCCGCGCAGGAGGTGCGGGCTTTGCGGCAGAGTGTTACGGCTGAGGCCGCGCTGGCCATCTTGATCCTGATTGTTGTTTCAGTGCTCGGGACGCTCAGCCCCGAATAGCTGTGTAACCCGCAATGGCACACTGCCTTGGCAGTCCATCCCCACTAAAGCGAGCATCGGCATGAACTCACCGTCGTCCCATGACCATCACCATTCTGCAGGCGCAGCCCCTGTCGAGGCTGCGGATGGACGGGTCACCGATCCGGTCTGTGGCATGCAGGTCGATCCCGCCACGACGCAGCATCATGCGACCCACGCCGACACACCTTTCCACTTCTGCTCGGAGCGATGCCGCGCGAAGTTCGTGGCCGATCCGGAGCGCTATCTGACGCCCCAGGACGAACCCGAGGTGGCACAGCCCCGCGCCATCTACACCTGCCCGATGCACCCGGAAGTCCGGCAACAAGGTCCAGGCAACTGTCCCTTCTGCGGCATGGCGCTGGAGCCGGAAATGCCGAGCCTGGAGGACGATGACAATCCGGAACTTCGCGACTTCTCGCGCCGGTTCTGGTGGACGCTTCCGCTGACTGTGGTGACGCTCGTGCTGGCCATGTTCGGCCAGTACCTCCCGCGTGTCGTGCTGGGCGACGTGCAGATCCTGCCGTTGTCGATCGACGTGCAGACCTGGGTCGAGCTGGTCTTGACCACACCAGTCGTGCTGTGGGCCGGCTGGCCGTTCTTCGAGCGCTGCGTGCAGTCGATCCGCAACCGCAGCCCGAACATGTTCACCCTCATCGGGATTGGCGTTGCGGCCGCCTTTGGCTACAGCCTGGTCGCCACGCTGGCACCCGGCTTGTTCCCACCGTCGTTTACCGAACATGGGCGCGTCGGGGTGTACTACGAGGCGGCGGCGGTGATCGTTTCGCTGACCCTGCTCGGCCAGATGCTGGAACTGCGGGCGCGCTCGAAAACGTCCGCGGCGATCAAGGGCCTGCTTGGCCTGGCGCCGAAGGAAGCCCGGCGGGTCAACGCCGACGGCACCGAGGAAGACATCCCGCTGACCCACGTCCACGTCGGCGACCACCTGCGCGTGCGTCCCGGCGAGAAGGTGCCGGTGGATGGCGAAGTGGTGGAAGGCCGCTCCAGCGTCGACGAGTCGATGCTCACGGGTGAACCGATTCCGGTCGAGAAGACCGCAGGCGACCAGGTCATCGGCGCGACCCAGAACGGCACCGGCGCGCTGGTGATCCGCGCCGCCAAGGTGGGCTCCGACACCGTGCTGTCGCAGATCGTGCAGCTGGTCGCGCAGGCGCAGCGCTCCCGCGCGCCGATGCAGCGGATGGCCGATATCGCGGCCTACTGGTTCGTGCTCGCGGTGCTGGCGATCGCGGTGGCCACCTTCTTTATCTGGGGCTCCTTCGGTCCGGAGCCGGCCTGGACCTTTGCGGTGCTCAACGCGGTCTCGGTACTGATCATCGCCTGCCCCTGCGCGCTGGGCCTGGCGACGCCGATGTCGATCATGGTCGCCACGGGCAAGGCGGCGCAGGTGGGCGTGCTGTTCCGCGACGCCGAGGCCATCGAGCACATGCGCCGCATCGACACCCTGATCGTCGACAAGACCGGCACCCTCACCGAGGGGCGCCCCGCCTTCAAGGAAGTCGTGGCCTTCGAGGGCTTCGACGCCGACCGGGTCTTGCACCTGGCCGCCAGCCTGGACCAGGGCAGCGAGCACCCGCTGGCCGACGCCATCGTCGCCGAGGCTCGACGCCGGAACTTCGAGTTCGACCGCGTGGAGGACTTCGACTCGGTGACCGGCATGGGTGTGCGCGGGTCCGTGGCCGGCCATGCGCTTGCGCTGGGCAATACCGCGCTCATGGACGACCTGGGCGCCAATCCCGCTGCGCACGTCGACGTGGCCGAGCGGATGCGCCGCGAGGGCGCGAGCGCCATGTTCCTGGCCGTGGACGGGCGCCTGGCGGGGCTGGTCGCGGTTGCCGACCCGATCAAGGCGTCGGCCGCGGCGGCCATCAACGAGCTCCACGCCGCCGGGCTGCGCATCATCATGGCCACCGGCGACGGGCTCACCACCGCACGGGCCGTGGCCACCGAGCTGGGCCTGGACGAGGTGCATGGCGAAGTCCGCCCCGAGGACAAGGCCGAGCTGGTGCAGCGCCTCAAGCGCGAAGGCCGGCGGGTGGCGATGGCGGGCGACGGCATCAACGACGCCCCGGCGCTCGCCGCGGCCGACGTCGGCATCGCCATGGGCACGGGCACCGACGTCGCGATGTCCAGTGCCCAGATCACCCTGGTCAAGGGCGACCTGCGGGGCATCCTGCGCGCCCGGAAGATCTCCCAGGCCACCGTGGCCAACATGAAGCAGAACCTCACCTTCGCGTTCCTCTACAACGCGCTGGGGGTGCCGGTCGCGGCCGGGGTGCTCTACCCCGCATTCGGGATCTTGCTGAGCCCGATGGTCGCGGCGCTTGCGATGAGCTTGAGCTCGGTGTCGGTGGTGGCCAACGCCCTTCGCCTTGCCAAGTCGGCCGCCGTACCGTCCTCGCCGACCACATCTGTGCCGCGCCAGCCCCTGGGCCTGGCCAAGGATTGACTTGGATCAATTGCATCGGTTCCAGTAAGAGGTAAGCTCACGCCATGGTCCGCATCCGCCATCGGAACTTGTTCCAGCGCACCGCCCTCCTCGCGATGGTGGCCCTGCTCTGGTCCCAGTTCGCGCTCGCAGGCCATGGCGATTGCCTGGATCTCCCAGTCACGCCGGCGGCGTTTGTCGCTGCCGCCACCGACACCCGACACGACCATGGCCACGGCTGCGATGCCGAGCTCCCCTCAGCGAGCAAGGCAGTGTGCGACGCGCACTGCACCGAGGGTGACATCTCGGCGGACAGTGGGCGCATCCCTTCGATTCCGCCGCTGCTGGCCGAAGCCTGGTTCTCCTGGCTTGCGATCGCCGCGATTGCGGATGCTGCGCCAGGTGTCACGGCTACATGGGTGGATTCGCCGCCCAGACCCGCCTGGCACCGACCTACCGCCCATCCAGCGGCACTCCTGCTGATCTGATGCCTGGACGCTGACTGCTCCGCACGTCTGTGCGGCGCAGTCCTGTGCGTTCGCGCCGTGGCTGCGTCACGGCATGTGTTCCTGCCCTCGTCCGAGCGACCTGCGTCGCGTCGGCCCAAGGACACTGATATGGCATCCCCGTTCGACCGACTGCCGGCCAGGCGCCTGCACCCTCGCCCTCTGTCCCGCCGTCTGCCACCGCTCCGGCACCTTCTTGCCGGCGTGCTTGCCGGCGCCTTGTGGGCCCTGGCGCTGCCGGTGACCGCCACCGAACCCGTCCCGGGGCACAGCCTCGAGTCGATCCGCGCCTGGGTTCTGGAACACAACCCGGAATTGCGGGCCATGGACTTCGAGGCCCAGGCCGCCGAAGCACGGATCCAGCCAGCGGGCGCCCTACCCGACCCGACGGCTTCCCTTGGATTCCGCGGCCTCGATCCGGACAAGCCCTGGCGCTCCGCCGGTGCCGAGCGCGAGGTCAACTACGCGCTGCGCCAGCGCCTCCCGCTTTGGGGCAAGCGCGCCCTGGCGCGGACCGCGGCCAGCCAGGACGCGGTCGCGGTCGGACTCGATCGCCTCACCACTGCGCGCGACTTGCTGGCCGACGCCGAGGCGGCCTACGCACGCTACTGGCATGCCGACCAGGCCGTGGCCGTGCTTGATCGCCGCATCGCCCTGCTCCGCCAGGTGGAAGAGATGGCCGGCGTGCGCTACGCCCTGGGTCGCGCGGCGCAGCAGGATGCCATCCGCGCCCAGGTCGAGCAGACCAGCCTCCAGCGCGAGCGGATCGAACGCCTCGCGACCAAGCAGGAGGCGGCCGCCACCTTGAACGCGGTGCTGGGGCGCCGGTCCGATGCACCGCTGGCGACTCCCGACGAGGCGCCGCGCCTCGCCGTCCACAGCGCCTCGCTTGCCGAGGCACTGGATGACGCCGATGCGCATCCCGCGGTGCGCTCGCAGCAGGCTCGCGCCGAGGCGGCGCGCACGAACGTGGTACTGCAGCGTCGCAACCGCTTTCCCGACATCACCCTGGGCGTGGGTGCGATGCAGTTCGGCAACGGCATCGAGAGCACCGAGCTGATGTTCGAGGTCGAGATCCCGTTCCAGCAGCGTGCCCGCCGCGAGCGCGAGCGCGAATCGCGCCTGCTCGAAGACGCAGCGCTTGCCCGCAGGGACGCCACGCTGCGGGCCGTCGAGGAACGCGGCGCTTCCGCCTGGTCGCAGTGGACCAACGCGCGCGAGCGTCGCGGACTGATCGAGAACACGCTGCTGCCGCAGGCCGACGCCACCTGGCAGTCCGCCCTGGCCAGCTACCAGGTCGGTGAAGTCGACTTCGGGACGCTGCTGGAAGCACTCAATGAATGGCAGGGCGCCGACCTCGCACGGGTCGATGCACTGCGTGACGAACTGTTGGGCGCCGCCGCCGTGCGCGCCATCGAAGGAGAGATCCGATGACCCGTGTCCAGACCCTGTCGCTCGCCATCGGCGTTGCACTCGCCGCCCTCGCCGTCGGCTGGATTGCCGGCCGCGCCACGAACGACTCCCCGACCGCGGGCACGTCGATCGACGGCCCGGCCGCAGAACGCAAGGTGCTCTATTACCGCAATCCCATGGGCTTGGCGGACACGTCGCCGGTGCCGAAGAAGGATTCGATGGGTATGGACTACGTCCCGGTCTATGCCGACGACGCACCGCCGGCGGCACCGGGCACGGTGGTGCTGCCGCCGGACAAGGTGCAGGCGCTGGGCGTGCGCACCGAAGCGGTCAAGCGCGGAGCCCTGTCCGCTACCGTGCGCACCAGCGGCACGGTCGAGGTCGACGAGACCCGGCAGTACGCGATCGCCCCGCGCTTCGAAGGCTGGGTGGAGCGGCTGTACGCGAACCAGACCGGCATGCGGGTCAGCGCCGGGCAGCCGCTGCTCTCCGTCTACAGCCCGCAGCTGGCCGCGGCGCAGCAGGAATACCGGCTGGCCGACGAGACCGCCCGCAGGCTGGCCGGGTCCGATCCCGCGAGCGCGGCGTCGATGGTCCGCCTGCGCGATGCCGCCCGCACCCGCCTGCGCAACTGGGAAATCAGTGACGCGCAGATGGGCAAGACGGGCCTGGTGCTCACCGCGCCCGCGGACGCGGTCGTGATCGAGAAGCCGGTGGTCCAGGGCGCGCGTTTCGAGCCCGGCGAAACCATCCTGCGCCTGGCGGACCTGTCGAAGGTGTGGGTGATCGCCAAGGTGCCGGCGGCGCAGGCCGCGGGTATCCAGCCCGGCCAAACGGCCCGCTTTGAAACCGTGGCCCTGCCGGGCCAGGTGGCCGAGGGCGAGGTCACCTTCGTGCAGCCCGTCATCGATGCGATGACGCGCACCGTGGATGTGCGCATCGCCCTGCCCAACCCCGCTGGCGACCTGCGGCCCGGGCTGTATGGGACGGTGGTGCTGGAGGAGCCGGGGGCTGGACCGGTCCTGACCGTTCCGCGCTCGGCCGTGCTCGACAGCGGCACGCGCCAGGTGGTGCTGGTCGAGACCGGCCCTGGCCGCTTCGCACCGCGCGATGTCAGCCTGGGGCGGCGCGGCGGCGATCGCATCGAGATCCTCGACGGCCTGACCGAGGGCGAGCAGGTCGTGGTCTCCGCCAACTTCCTGATCGACGCCGAAAGCAACCTGCAGTCGGCACTCCAGGGTCTTGAGGGTCACACAGGACACGGCGCGCCTTCGGGCACCGCTGAGGATCCACACGCCGGGCACGGCGAGGACGCCGCCGACCCGCACGCAGGTCATGGTGACGAGGCCTCTGATCCGCACGCCGGTCATTCCATGCCGGCTACCCCGGAAGAGACTCCGCCCGCCCCCACCGGCCACGAGGGGCACTGACATGCTTGGCCGTCTCGTTGAATGGTCGGTGCGCAACGTCTTCCTGGTGCTGCTGATGGCGCTGGCGATTGTCGCCGGTGGCATCTACGCACTGATGAACACGCCGCTGGACGCACAACCGGATCTGTCGGACGTGCAGGTGATCGTGTTCACGGAGTACCCGGGGCAGGCGCCCCAGGTGGTCGAGGACCAGGTCACCTATCCGCTGACCAGCGCCCTGCTCGCGACGCCGAAGTCGAAGGACGTCCGCGGCTTCTCGTTCTTCGGCGCCTCCTTCATCTACGTCATCTTCGAAGAAGGCACGGACCTGTACTGGGCGCGCTCGCGCGTGCTCGAGAACCTCAACGTCGCGTCGAAAAACCTGCCGGCTGGCGTGGCACCGGCACTGGGACCCGACGCGTCCGGCGTGGGCTGGGTCTACCAGTACGTGCTGCAGAGCGACCGCCACTCGCTGGACGAGCTGCGCGCGATGCAGGACTGGTACCTGCGTTACCAGCTCACCACCGCGCCCGGCGTGGCCGAGGTCGCCAGCGTCGGCGGCTTCGTGCGCCAGTACTCGATCACCGTCGATCCGGTCCGGCTGCGCGAGTTCGACATCCCGATTTCACGCGTGTCCGAGGTGATCGCCGAGAGCAACCGCGACGTCGGCGGCCGCGTGATCGAGATGGCCGAGACCGAGTACATGGTGCGGGGCCGCGGCTACCTGCGCGGTATCGAGGATATCGAGAGCCTGGTTCTGCGCGCCGAAGGGGGCGCACCGGTGCTGATCGGCGACGTCGCCCGGGTCGAACTGGTACCCGATGAGCGCCGTGGCATCGTCGACCTGGACGGCGAAGGCGACGTTGTGGGCGGGATCGTCATTGCGCGCTTCGGCGAAAACGCCCTGGCCGTGATCGGGGGGGTGAAGGACAAGATCGCCCAGCTTGCGAGTGGACTCCCCGAGGGCGTCAGCGTCCAGGCGGTCTACGACCGCTCCGATCTCATCGTGCGCGCGATCAAGACGCTACGCACGACGCTGCTCGAGGAGAGCCTGATCGTCGCACTGGTGTGCCTGGTATTCCTGTTCCATGCGCGCAGCGCGCTGGTCGCGATCGTCATGCTGCCCGTCGGCGTGCTGATCGCGGTGATCGCGATGCGCATGCTGGGCATGAACTCCAACATCATGAGCCTGGGCGGCATCGCGATCTCGATTGGCGTGATGGTCGACGCGGCGATCGTGATGATCGAGAACGCGCACAAGCACATCGAGCGCTCCGACGGCTCCCGCAGCCGGACCCAGCTGATCATCGATGCCTGTCGCGAGGTCGGGCCGGCGCTGTTCTTCAGCCTGATGATCATCACCGTCTCGTTCCTGCCCGTGTTCGCCCTGGAGGCTCAGGAAGGTCGCCTGTTCAAGCCGCTGGCCTTCACCAAGACCTTCGCGATGGCCGGTGGCGCGCTGTTGTCGATCACGCTGGTACCGGTACTCATGCTGCTGTTCGTGCGCGGCAAGATCGTGCCCGAGCACAAGAATCCGGTGAACCGGTTCCTGGTTGCGGCCTATCGGCCGGTGATCAACGTCGTTCTGCGGCATCGCATGGCCACAATCATGTTTGCGTTGGCCGCCCTGTTTGCAAGCCTGTGGCCTGCATCGCGGCTGGGCAGCGAGTTCATGCCAACCCTCAACGAAGGCACGCTGCTGTACATGCCCGCGTCGCTTCCGGGCATGTCGGTGACCAAGGCCTCGGAGCTGCTGCAGCAGCAGGACCGGATCATCAAGGGCTTCCCGGAAGTGGAGTCGGTGTTCGGCAAGGCGGGCCGTGCCCTGACGGCCACCGATCCCGCACCGCTGGAGATGTTCGAGACCGTCATCAACCTCAAGCCCGAGGACGAATGGCGGGACGGCATGACCACCGACAAGCTCATCGCCGAGATGGACGCGGCGCTGAAGTTCCCGGGCGTCGCCAACTCCTGGACGATGCCGATCAAGGCGCGCACCGACATGCTGGCCACCGGCATCCGCACGCCCGTGGGCATCAAACTCTTCGGCACGGACCTTGAGCAACTCGACGCGCTGGCCACCGAGATCGAAGCCGTGGTGCGCGAAGTGCCGGGCACGACCAGCGCGTTCGCCGAACGCCTGACCGGCGCCTACTACCTCGACATCACCCCCGACCTTGGCAGCCTGGCCCAGTACGGCGTCACCCTGGGCGAGGTGCAGAACGTGGTGGCCGCCGCGCTGGGCGGCGAGATCGTCACCACCATCCTCCAGGGCCGCGAACGCTTCAGCGCGATCGTGCGCTATCCCCGCGAACTCCGCGACGATCCGCACCGGATAGGCAGCCAAGTCCTTGTGCCGGTGCCCGGCGGCGCCCAGGTGCCGCTGGGCGAACTGGCGCGGATTGAGGTCAGGAAGGGTGCGCCGAGCATCCGCACCGAGAACGCGATGCTGGCGGCGTACATCTACGTCGACACCCGAGAGAGCGATCTCGGCCGCTACGTGAAGGCTGCGCAGGAAGCGGTCACCGAGCAGGTGCAGTTCCCGCCTGGCTACTACGTGACCTGGAGTGGACAGTACGAATACATGCAACGTGCCGCGGAGAAGATGCGTGTCGTCGTTCCGGTGACGCTGGCGCTGATTTTCCTGCTGCTGTACCTCAACTTCCGCCGTGTCACCGAGTCGCTGATCGTGATGCTGTCGGTGCCCTTCGCACTGGTCGGTGGCATCTGGCTGATGTGGATGCTCGACTACAACACCAGCGTCGCGGTGATCGTGGGCTTCATCGCGCTGGCCGGCGTCGCCGCGGAAACCGGCGTGGTGATGCTGATCTACCTCGACCACGCACTTGAAGCGCGTGCCGCGCAGAGGCAGGCCGAAGGCCGGGCACTGGATTCACGGGACCTGCGCGAGGCCATCATCGAAGGCGCGGTCGACCGCGTGCGCCCGAAGATGATGACCGTGGTCGCGATCATGGCGGGCCTGCTGCCCATCATGTGGAGCAGCGGTACTGGCTCGGAAGTCATGCGCCGAATCGCTGCGCCGATGGTAGGTGGCATGGTGTCTTCGACCATCCTCACCCTGGTCGTGATCCCGGCGCTGTACTCGCTGATCAAGCAGCGGCAGCTGGCCAGGAAGCCGCACCCCTCCTCCGCACTACCCAAGGAGAAGTAGTGATGGGGCCGTTCAACGCAGGCAGGGACCGACGGCTCATGCAACTGTGGCCGCGAACATCCGTCCGTCCACGGCCAATTCGCGCGTTACTGGCTTCGCCCACCGCAAGGCCGGTTGACCTGTGTGCGAGACACAGGTCTAGCCTGATCAACACCTCGCCGGGAGCAAGCCGATGACGACCAAGGAAGAAGTGACGCTGCCGCTGATGACGGTCCGCCAGCTGGCACGGCAGGGCGATGTCACGGTGCATGTGGTGCGCAACTACCTGCGGCGCGGTCTGTTGCAAGCGGCCACGCATACCGAGGGCGGCTACCAGTTGTTCTCCACCTCGGAGCTCCTTCGCCTGCACTTCATTCGCACGGCGCAACACCTTGGCTTCACGCTGGGGGAAATCGAGGAAATCATCCACCACAGCCTGCTGCGACATAGTCCCTGTCCGCTTGTGCGGGACATCATTCGGCGCAGGCTCGACGACACCCGCCAACAACTGGACAGGCTGCTCGCCATGCACGGACGAATGGAGCGTGCCATCCACGCCTGGGCGGAGCTTCCGGACTCCATTCCGACTGGCGATGACGTCTGCGCATTGATCGAATCTGTTGCCGCTGCTGAAGGCGGCGGGTTCGTCAAGTCCACCCCCCGGCGACTTCTTGGACGCCGCCCCACAGAGGAGAATTTGCCATGACAGCCTCCAGTCCTGCCCCCTCAGGCTCCCGACGCTGGGTCTTCTGGATCTTCCTGGCGCTGGCCGTGTTCTATCTCGCCGTCGAGCACCGCGCCCACCTTGGGGGGACGCTTCGCTGGTTGCCCCTGGCCATCCTGCTGCTATGTCCCTTGATGCATGTGTTCATGCACAAGGGGCATGGCGGTCATGGAGGTTCCGGAAGTCATGGGCGCGACGGCAATGCCGACGACACACCCCATGGCCAGCATGAGAGCCGTAGCAAGCGGGCACTGAACGACGAAACGTCCGACACCTCGAACGGAGGGCACTGACATGCAGGCACCCGACTCCGGCTACGGTCTTTGGCTCCTCGCCGCCATCAACGCCGCGTTCTTCATCTTCTTCGCCTGGAGCTTCTACAAACCGCTGACCCGTTGGGACTGGCGTGGGTTCGGTATGTTCTCCGCCTTCGTCGTGGCCCTGTTCGCGGAAATGTATGGCTTCCCGCTGACGCTGTACGTCCTGGGCGGCTGGCTCAGCGCCAACTATCCGCAGGTGGACTGGCTGAGCCATGACGCGGGCCATCTGCTCGAGATGTGGTTCGGCTGGCGCGCCAACCCGCATTTCGGCCCATTCCACATCGCAAGCTTCGTCCTGATCGGCGGCGGCTTCTGGCTGCTGTCGGCCGCCTGGCCGGTGCTGTATCGGGCACAGCGTGAAGGCCGGCTCGCCCGCGAGGGCGTGTATGCGCGCATGCGTCACCCGCAGTACGTCGCCTTCCTGCTCGTGCTGACCGGTTTCCTGCTGCAGTGGCCCACGCTGCTCACGCTCGCCAGCTATCCAGTGCTCGTGTGGGCCTATGCCCGCCTGGCGCGTCGTGAGGAAAAAGACTGCTTGAGCCGCTTCGGCGACGACTACGTCCGCTACATGCAGGAAGTGCCGGCCTTCATCCCGCGACGCCGGCGCGGCCCCGCTCCATCCCAAGGAGAAACCCGATGACGCACGTCCACAAACCCACTGTGCGCACGCGCACCTGGCCCATCGGCGACATGGTGAGTGCCGGCTGCGCGCGCACGCTGGAGAAGGCCGTGGCCGCGCTGCCTGGAGTCAACGCCACCAGCGCGAATTTCGCTACCGCGACCCTGCAGGTGTCCTACGACCCGGCCCGCCTGTCGGCGGGCGCGGTCGCCACCGCGATCCGCGACTGCGGCTTCCAATGCAACGCGCCGATGCCCGATGCCGACCCCGCCGCAGGCGCGCACGCCCATGCTGCGCATGCCGGGCACGGACAGGAATTGGCCGCAGAGCGCCCCGCTGACGCCCACGCCGGCCACGGCGATGACGCCACGGATGCCGGGGGCCACGACGCCCATGCGGGCATGAACCACGGCAGCGATCTGCACGCCGCGGCGCGCGACATGGGCCGCCGCTTCCTGGTCGCCCTCGCCTTCGCGATCCCGGTATTCGTGTGGTCGCCCATGGGCGGGCTGATAGAGCCGCCGCCGGTGCCGTTCGGACTGCGCGAGAACGTCTGGTTGTTCCTGCTGGCGACCGGCGCCGTGCTGTATCCGGGCTGGCCATTCTTCAGCGCCGCGATCCGGTCCCTGCGACGGGGTGTGCTGGACATGGCGGTCCTGGTGCTCCTGAGCGTGGGCACAGGTTACGGTTTCAGCATCGCGTCGACGTTCTTCTTCGACGGGCCGAACTTCTACGAGGCCTCGGCCGTCCTGCTGACCTTCGTCCTGCTTGGCCACTGGCTCGAGATGCGGGCTCGCGCCGGCGCCTCGGACGCCATGAAAGCGCTGCTGAAGCTGTCCCCACCCCGCGCGGTCGTCCGGCGCGAGGGGCAGGAGCTCGACATTCCCACCGCTGAAGTGCTGGTCGGCGAGACCGTGATCGTGCGGCCCGGGGCGAAGATCCCGGTCGATGGCATCGTGACGGAAGGCAGCTCTCAGGTCGACGAATCCATGCTGACCGGCGAGTCGATGCCGGTGCGCAAGGATCCCGGAGAGTCCGTCGTCGGCGGATCGATCAACAAGAGCGGCGCATTCGCCTACACCGCCACCAAGATCGGCAGCGACACGGCACTGGCGCAGATCATCAAGCTGGTCCAGACCGCGCAGAACTCCAAGGCGCCCGCGCAGCTGCTCGCCGACCGCGCCTCGCAATGGCTGGTGCTGGCTGCGATCGTGATCGGGCTGCTGACCTTCGCGGTCTGGTTCTGGTGGCTGGGACAGCCGCTGCTGTTCGCGCTCACGCTGACGATCACCGTCTTCGTCATCGCCTGCCCCGATGCACTCGGTTTGGCCACGCCGATGGCGATCATGATCGGCACTGGCCTGGGGGCACGACACGGCATCCTCTTCAAGCATGCCGAATCGATTGAGAAGAGCGCACGCCTGGACGTGGTGATCTTCGACAAGACCGGCACCCTGACGGTCGGCGCCCCCGAGGTGGTCGACATGGCGGTCGCGCCGGGCTGGACGCAGGAGCGGTTGCTGGCCGCGGCCGCCGCGGTCGAGGCGCACTCCGAGCACCCGCTGGCGCAGGCCATCCTGAAGCGTGCCGGTCCGGTAGCCGAGCGCGCTACCGCGTTCACCAACATCGATGGCCAGGGCGCTACCGGCGTGGTTGACGGGGTGCAGGTGGTGCTGGGCAACCGGATCCTGATGGTCGAGCACGGCATCGACCTCTCGGTATTGGAAGCGGAGGCTGCGCGCCTCACCGGTGCCGGTCGCACGGTGATCTATGCCGGGGTGGGTGACCGGCTCGCAGGCTTCTTCGCGATTGCCGACGCGATCCGGGAGACCTCGCGCGCGGCCATCGACGAATTGCACCGGCGCAACATCAAGGTGGCGATGATCACCGGCGACAACCGCCCCACGGCCGAGCGCGTGGCACAGGACCTGGGAATCGACATCGTGCTGGCCGACGTGCTGCCGGGCGGCAAGGCCGATGAGGTCATCAAGCTGCAGTCGCAGGGCCTCAAGGTCGGCATGGTGGGCGACGGCATCAACGACGCACCGGCGCTCACCCAAGCCGACGTTGGGTTCGCGATCGGCGCCGGCACCGACGTCGCCATCGAGAGTGCCGACATCGTGCTCATGCACAGCGACCCTTATGACGTCGTTCGCGCGACCACCATCGCCCACGCCACTCTGCGCAAGATGCATCAGAATCTGGGCTGGGCCGTGGGCTACAACGTGCTGGCCTTTCCGCTGGCGGCCGGTGTGCTCTATCCGTTCGTGCTGTCGCCAGAAATCGCCGCGCTGTCGATGTCGGGCAGTTCGGTGATCGTCGCCCTCAACGCGTTGCTGCTCAAACGCCTTCCACTGGCGGATGCCGCCACCCCTCGCAGCCCATCTAAGGAGTCCACACCATGAATACGGTCACACACGTCGCCCATTCCAGACCCCGAGGTACCAATCGCAGCCATTGGGTCGCCGCACTGGCCCTCGCGCTCGCGTTCGCATTGCCGGGGGTCGTCTCCGCGAACGAGGGTGGGTTCCGCCACAACGTGTTGATGCGCGGCCAGGTGCTGGAAAAGCAGGACGGAACGCTTGTGGTCTGTGTCGGGCAGGCCGACGGTGCCCAGGTCGGGCAGGTGCTGGACGTGATCCGGCACAAGCGCCGTATCCGGCATTCGCGGGCCGGCGGTCCACGCTACCGCCGCGAGAACGTTGGCCAAGTGCGCATCGTCGAACTGTTCGACAGCCACTACGCGGAGGCTGAAGTGATCTCCGGGAGCCCCAAGGTCAACGACACAGTGGAGCTGATCCGCCCCTGACAGGCGCGCGGGCGATGCAGATGCGCCTCGGCCCTCGCCATGCCCTCCGCAATCACTTCCCTTCCAGGACAGGAGCCACACCATGACAGCGTCTTCCAACCCCACCCTGCAATTCCTCGGTGCCGCGGGCACCG
This sequence comes from Stenotrophomonas sp. GD03654, assembly GCF_029845105.1. Classification (NCBI taxonomy): domain Bacteria; kingdom Pseudomonadati; phylum Pseudomonadota; class Gammaproteobacteria; order Lysobacterales; family Lysobacteraceae; genus Stenotrophomonas; species Stenotrophomonas sp. GD03654. The sequence goes on from NZ_JAOCLC010000001.1 coordinate 216,136, forward strand.
TGACCGGCTCGCGCTACCTGGTCGAGGCCAACGGTCAGCGCGTGCTCGTGGACTGCGGCCTGTTCCAGGGCTACAAGCAATTGCGCGAGCGCAACTGGGCTCCGTTTCCCGTCGAGGCGTCATCAATCGACGCGGTGGTCCTGACCCACGCCCACCTGGACCATTCGGGCTACTTGCCCGCACTGGTCAAACAAGGGTTCCGCGGCCGGATCCACTGCACCCATGGCAGCGTGGCCCTGTGCGGCCTGCTGCTTCCCGACAGCGGACACCTGCTCGAAGAGGAGGCCAAGTACGCGGCCCGCAAGGGGTACTCCAAGCACAAGGAACCACGGCCGCTTTATACCGAGGATGACGCCCGCCGCAGCCTGAAGCAGCTCAAGGGGCATGACTATGGTCGCGACATCGAGGTCGCATCAGGCGTCACGATCCGCTTCCATCCTGCCGGCCACATCCTGGGCGCTGCCCATGTCAGCCTTGACGTCCAGGGCCAGCGCCTGCACTTCAGTGGCGACCTGGGACGGCAGCAGGAGTCGCTGATGAATCCGCCGACGCCCCTGCCCGCCTGTGACGTCCTGGTCTGCGAATCCACATATGGCAATCGGGAACACATTCCGATCGACCAAGAAGCCGAGCTGGCACCGATCATCCGCCGCGTTGCCGCCCGCGGGGGCGTGATCGTCATTCCCGCCTTTGCCATCGGCCGCGCCCAGGCGCTCATGCTGCATATCGCCCGGCTGCGTGAGCGCAAGGACATCCCTCGCGTGCCGGTCTACCTCAACAGCCCGATGGCGATCAACGCGACCCGGCACTACCACGACCACCACTCCGAGCACCACGTGTCCGACGAGGACTGCCAGCGGATGTTCGACGTGGCCACCTTCGTCAACACTGTAGAAGAGTCGAAGGCACTCAACCGCCAGCGCGGGCCGATGATCATCATCTCGGCCAGCGGCATGATCACCGGCGGGCGCGTGCTGCACCACATCGAGGCGTTCGGCCCCGATGACCGCAACGCGATCCTGCTCGCGGGCTACCAGGCCGGAGGAACACGCGGTGCCGCGCTGGCGGCAGGCAAGCGCACGTTGCGCATGTTCGGCCGCGAGGTCCCCATCCGCGCCGAGGTGGTGCAGCTGGAGGGCTTCTCCGGCCACGCCGACGCCGGGGAGCTGCTGGACTGGATGCGCACCGCGCCGTCCGCGCCGCGCATGGTCTACCTCACCCACGGCGAGCCCGACGCTGCAGACACGCTGCGCGGGCGCGTGCAGCGTGAACTGGGCTGGCGTGCGCGCGTGCCGGGGCACCTGGAGCAAGTCGGATTGGAGGATGCGAGATGACCACGCAGGCCCCGGGCCACACCCGCCTGCGCGTCACCCGTGCCGGCATCGACACCTACCAGCAGCCGGTGGTCTATATGCACCGCGACTGCGAGGTCTGTCGCTCGGAAGGCTTTGCCGCGTTGACGCGCGTCAGGCTGGACGTGGACGCCCGCACGCTGGTGGCGACGCTGAACGTGGTCATCGACGATCGGCTCGGCCTGGACGAGGTGGCGTTGTCGGAGGCCGCGTGGACGCTCCTCGATCCCGCGCCCGACGCCCTCGCCGGCGTCAGGCACGCGGAACCCGCGGCGTCGGCGGGCGCGCTCCGTGCCAAGGTGTTCGGCGCCCGGTTGGACGACGCGCAGTACTTCGCCCTGGTGCAGGACGTGATGGAAAGCAGGTTGTCGGACCTGGAGCTTGCAGCTTTCGTCACTGCCAGCGCGGGTGACCGCCTGGACCATGCGGAGACGACCGCGCTGACGCGAGCCATGATCTCCGTGGGCCAGCGCCTGGACTGGGGCGAAGGGCCGGTGCTGGACAAACACTGCGTAGGTGGCCTGCCGGGCAATCGCACCACCCCGATCGTGGTGGCCATCGTGGCTGCGCTGGGCTACCGCATCCCGAAGACCTCGTCGCGCGCGATCACGTCGCCCGCGGGCACCGCCGACACCATGGAAGTGATGGCGCCGGTGGCGCTCGACCTGGCGGCGATGCGCCGGGTGGTGGAGCGCGAGGGCGGCTGCATCGTGTGGGGTGGCAACGTGCGCCTGAGCCCGGCCGACGACATCCTGATCCGGGTCCAGCGCCCGCTGGATTTCGACAGCGACGGCCAACTGGTCGCCAGCGTGCTGTCGAAGAAGATAGCCGCGGGCTCCACCCACGTCCTGATCGACATGCCGGTGGGTCCGACGGCCAAGGTGCGAGGTGAGGCCGCGGCCCACAGCCTCGGCACGCGGCTTGCCCACACCGCGGGCGCGCTGGGATTGCAGTTGGGCATCCATCGCTCCGACGGCACCCAGCCGGTGGGTCGGGGAATCGGCCCGGCGCTCGAGGCGCACGACGTGCTCAAGGTGCTGCGCAACGCGGCCGATGCACCCGCCGACCTTCGCGAACGCGCACTTGCGCTGTCCGCGGCGCTGCTGGACATGGCAGCGGGCAGCAACGCCGGCACCGGACTGGAGCGCGCGCGCGGCGTGCTGGATTCCGGGGCGGCGCTGGCCAAGTTCCTGGCGATCTGCGAGGCCCAGGGAGGCTTCCGCGAACCGCCACGGGCGGCGTTCACCGCCGACGTCCCGGCGCCTGCATCGGGCCGCATCGCGGCGATCGACAACCGCAGGCTGGCCAAACTGGCCAAGCTGGCCGGCGCCCCGACATCCCCCACCGCCGGCCTCGAAACCGGTCTGCGGATCGGCGATACGGTCGAGCGCGGACAGCCCATGATGACCCTGCATGCGGAGTCGCCGGGAGAACTGGCCTACGCCCTGGAGCACGCCGCGACGCTGCAACCCTTTGTGCTTGGAGAGGTTCCATGACCCGTGTGCTGATGCCCTTCCCGGCCGATGCAGTGTTGGCCGGCACCATCAACCAGCCCCTGCAGGCGCGCATTGCACCCGTGGCCTGGCGGCACTTCCCCGATGGCGAGTCGCTGGTCACCCTGGACGACGCACTGGACGGCGCCGATGTGGCGATCCTGGCCAGCCTGCGCAACGCCGATGCCCTGGCCCTCCCGCTGCGCTTCGCCGCCCGGACCGCGCGCGAGTTCGGGGCTCGTTCGGTCGGCCTCATCGCACCCTACCTGGGGTATATGCGCCAGGACACCCGCTTCCATCGCGGCGAGGCGGTCAGTACACCGCTGTTTGCGCAATTCCTCGAAGAGGCTTTCGACTGGCTGGTGACCGTGGACCCGCACCTGCACCGCGTCGAGCGCCTGCAGTCGCTCTACCGCATTCCGACGGTCCACGTATCGGCGACGCCGGCCGTGGCCCGCTGGATCGCTGAGACCGTCCCCGACGCTGTGCTGATCGGCCCTGACAGCGAGAGCGAGCAGTGGGTAGCGGACATCGCCGCCCTGTCCGGCATGCCCTACCAGGTGCTGGCCAAGGAGCGGCACGGCGACTACGACGTGCGCGTCAGCCTGCCCGACCCGCAGGCCGTGGCGGGCCGGACCCCGGTCCTGATCGACGACATCGTGTCGTCCGGCCACACCATCCTGGAGACCCTCGCACACCTGCGCCGGTTGTCGTTGCCGCCGCCACTGCTGGTCGCCATCCATCCGGTGTTCGCCGGCGATGCCTATGCCCGCCTGCAGGAAGCAGGTCTGGCCCGCATCGTCAGTACCGACACCATTGCCCACCCGTCGAACGCGATCGCGCTCGGCGCGGACCTCGCTGACGCGGCATCGACCCTGATGTCCGCTTCGGCCGACTCCCCGGAGGACCCATGAACCTGCATCTCAACTGCTGCACCGCCGACCAGCTGTCGGCCGCCGAGCGCCAGCGGACCCTTGAACTCGCCGACGCCCACCGGCGGGCCGATCCCGCGTTTGACCATTGGGCGGCCGGCTACGGCGTGATCCGACATGACCCGCTCACCCAGCTCCGGGTCCGCCAGATGGTGCACGAGCTGGTGGCCTTGGGCCGCACGCCCGATGCCGGCACCGCCTGGCAGCGGCTCGCCGCGGCCGATCGCGTCACCAGCGCCGGCATGTGGCTGGTGGCCCACATGACCTACAGCCAGCGGGTCCGCACCGACGGCGCGGCCCTCGAGGCCGATGACTTCAAGGCCACGCCCGAAGGCCACACTGGCGGGTCCCTCAACATGGTGCCGGCCTACGCCGGCTACCTGCTGATGGACGCCCTGGATGGCGTCACCCGCGCATGGATGATGGGCCAGGGGCACTGCGTGGCCGCCATCGACGCGCTGAACGTGCTGGTTGGCAACATGACCGCCCGGCACGCCGAACGTTACGACCGCTCCGACGCGGGGCTGAGCCGGTTCGTCGGCGACTTCTATGCCTACACCCTCAATCCGGACGGAACACCGGCGTCGCCCCTGGGCTCCCACGTCAATGCGCACACCGCCGGGGGCGTGATGGAAGGCGGCTATCTCGGCTTTGCCGAACTGCAGTACGTGCATGCACCGCTCAAGGACGAACGCCTGGTGGCGTTCCTCAGCGACGGTGCGTTCGAGGAACAGCGCGGCAGCGACTGGGCGCCGCGCTGGTGGCGTGCCGAGGACAGCGGGCTGGTCAGCCCGATCATCATCCTCAACGGGCGGCGCATCGAACAGCGCAGCCAGATCGCCCAGCAGGGCGGCGAGCGGTGGCTGGACCGGCACCTGCGATTGAACGGCTTTGATCCGATCGCGCTGGACGGGCGCGATCCGGCCAGCATCGCGTGGGGTATCCATGTGATGGAGTCGCGCCTGCAAGCGGGCGCCGCCGTTCCCGATGCCGACGTGCGGCTGCCCTATGGCATTGCCGAAACCGTGAAGGGCTTCGGATTCCCCGGCGCCGGGACCAACGCCTCGCACAACCTGCCCCTGCCCGGGAATCCGTCGAAGGAGGCCGAGGCACGCGCGCTCTTCAATCAAGGCGCCGCGGCGCTGTTCGTGGCCGCGTCCGAGCTCGAGGAGGCTGTTGCCGCACTCAACAGCCACGACCTCCAGCAGCGCGTGCGCGAGCGCGACCATGCGCTGGCCGATCGCCAGGTGGAACCGCCCCGCGTCCCGGCGATCGCCGACCGCGGCGCCGGCGGCGAGAGCTCGCCGATGACCGCGCTCGACGAGCAGTTCGTCGCCATCGCCGAAGCGAACCCGGGGCTGCGCGTGCGCGTGGGCAATCCTGACGAGCTGCGCAGCAACAAGCTCGATCGCACCCTGGACGCAATGAAGCACCGGGTGCACGAGCCCGAGCCCGGTGTCGCGGAATCGACCACTGGCGCGGTCATCACCGCGCTTAATGAGGAAGCCGTGGTATGCGCCGCGCTCGGCAACAAGGGCGGGCTGAACCTGGTGGTCACCTACGAGGCGTTCGCACCGAAGATGCTTGGCGCCGTGCGCCAGGAATTGATCTTCGCGCGTCACCAGGCACAGGCGGGGCGACCGCCCGGCTGGCTGGGCGTGCCTCTCGTGCTGACCTCGCACACGTGGGAGAACGCGAAGAACGAGCAGTCCCATCAGGATCCGACCATGGCCGAGGCGCTCCTGGGCGAAATGGCCGACATATCGCGCGTGGTGTTTCCCCCGGACGCCAACGGCGCCGCCGCGGCCCTCGCCCACGCCTACGCGCAACGCGGCACGGTCACCACCCTGGTCGTCCCCAAGCGACCGGTGCCGCACGAGCTGACACCGACGCAGGCGCAGGCGCTGGCCACCCAAGGTGCGCTGTGCCTGGCCGGCAACCCGGCGACAGCGGCGATCCTGCTGGTCGCCACCGGTGCTTACCAATTGCAGGAAGTGCGCCACGCGCAGGTGCGCCTCGTTGAACGTGGCGTGTCGGCCGCGATCGTCTATCTCGGCGAGCCCGGCCGGTTCCGCACGCCGCGCGATCCGGACGAGGCGCGGTACGTGCACTCCGACAGCGAGGTCCATGCACTGTTCCCGGCGGAACGGCCGCGCATATTCGTCACGCATACGCGGCCCGAGCCCTTCCTGGGCGCGCTGCGCCGGCTCGACACTGGCCCGGCCACGACCGCGGCGCTCGGCTTCGTCAACCGCGGCGGCACGCTGGACGTGCCGGGACTGCTGTTCGCCAACCGCAGCACCTGGGCGCACGTGGTCGATGCGGCCGCGGGCGTCCTCGGCCAGTCCCGGGGCGGCCTGTTGTCGGAAGCGGAGCTGGCGGCAGTGGATGGTCGGGGCGATCCGGCCACGATCCTGCGTCCTGCAAGTGGGTCGACGCCATGAGTTGTCCAACCGGGAGCGCGCGTTGATGGCGGGCACGGTGCGGCGCGGAGGCCAGATTGCCTGGGCGGGACTCAAGCTCGGCGTCGCCGTGCTGCGCCTGCGCCGACGTGCACCCGACCTGCTTCCGGCATACGTCAGCACCACACTGGTGGGGTTGGGCACCACCTTCGTCAAGCTGGGCCAGGGCTTGAGCCTGCGCTGGGACCTGCTGCCGGCGCCCTATCGCGAGGCGCTGTCGCGATTGCACAGCGATGTGCCCCCCTTCCCGGCGGAGGAGGCCATGCGTATCGTCGAACAGGCGTTTGGCGCGCCGGTCGGCGAACTTTTCGCCAGCTTCGATGACAAGCCCCTGGCCGCGGCTTCAGTGGCCCAGATCCATCCAGCGCGCATGCATGATGGTCGCGATGTGGTCGTCAAGATCACCCGCCCCGGGATCCATGCCCAGGTGCAGGCGGATCTGCTGCTCCTGCGGCGCACGATGCGCGTCGCCCAGTGGATCTGGCCGCCACTGAAACGCCACCGGCCGCTCGAACTGGTGGACGAACTAGGCGCATTCCTGCGTGACGAGATCGACATGCGTCACGAGGCGCAGAACATGCGGCGCATGGCCAAGGTGCTGGATGCCCTGCCCGGCATCACCCAGCCGCACGTCGTCGAGCCGTATGCCACCCGCAACGTGCTTGTGCAGGATCGAAGCCACGGGACCCGTCTGGAGGCCGCGTACGGCACAGCGGCCGCTCCCGCACTGGCAAGGGCGCTGCTCGGTGCCTACGTGCATCAGCTCTTCGGCGCCGGCGTCTTCCATGCCGACCCGCACCCGGGGAATCTGTTCTTCTTTGACGACGGTCGCCTGTGCCTGCATGACTTTGGATCGATCGGCGTGCTCGACCCTGCATCCCGGCTCGCGCTCGGCGGCATGGTCGAGGCCATTGCGGCCGACGACGCCGAGGGCGTGCTGGATGCAGCGATCGCCATGGGCTTCTTCCCGTCGCAGGTCGACCGCCGCTCGCATGTGCGCGAGATCCACCTGATCCTGGCCGAGATGGCCAGCCGTCCGCTGGCGCAGTGGTCCATTGCCGAGGCAATCTGGCGCGTGGCACGCATTGGGCAGGGCGCTGGCTTCCGGCTTCCGGCCCACCTGCTGTCCCTGATCCGGACGCTGTTCCTGGTCGAGAACACGCTGCGGGCGCTGGATCCGAATCTGGACCTGCTGGGGACGCTGTCCGCGCAGGCGGCCGCGATCGCCGACATTGCCGAAGCCAGCCGCCCCAGCGGCAACAGGCCGCTTGCCATGCGGCTGGCCCGCACTGCGCGCCAACTGCCACAGATCGCCACCGACCTGTTGCGGCAGGCGCAACTGAGCGACGGACGACCCGCCTTCTCCGTACACCACCATGGCCTGAGTTCCACGCAGGAGGCAATCGCGCGCACGGGCAACCGGCTGGCGTTGGCCCTGGTCACCTTGGGCCTGTACGTAAGCGGTGCGCTGTTGAGCCTGCATTCCGACGGCCCGCAAGTGTTCGGTCACATGCCTTTCCTGGCTATGGTGGCTTTCGCTGCTGCGGGATTGCTCTCACTGCGGCTGGTGATGGCCATCGCCAGATCGGGACACTTGTAACAGAACACTGATCTATCTCCCCGCTGGTGCCCGGCGCATCAGTGCATCCAGGAAGGCAGACCCATGACGCAACACAATCATCATCATCAAGATCATCAGGCGCACGGCGAGCAACCGCCGCATCCCCGCACGGGTGCTGAAGGTGACGTCCATGCCGGGCACGACAAGCATGCCGGCCACAGCGTGGCGAGCTTCCGCGACAAGTTCTGGCTCACGCTGCTGCTGACCATCCCCACTCTGATCTGGAGCGGGATGATCCAGCATTGGTTCGACTACACCGCACCACAGTTCCCGGGGTCGGCGTACATCCCGGCGGTGTTCGGCACGATCGTGTACTTCTACGGCGGCTCGCCGTTCCTCCGCGGCGGATACCACGAGCTGAGAAATCGCCTGCCGGGCATGATGACGCTGATCTCGCTTGCGATCACCGTCGCCTTCCTTTACAGCGCGTTGGTCACGCTCGGCGTTGTCGAGGGCTTGGACCTGTGGTGGGAGCTGGCGACGCTGGTGGCGATCATGTTGCTCGGCCACTGGATCGAGATGCGTTCGATCAACCAGGCACAGGGCGCTCTCAAGGAACTCGCGAAGCTGCTGCCTGATATGGCGGTGCGGTTGGATGAGGCCGGTACCGCGAAGGAAGTCCCTGTCGCGGAACTGAAGCGCGGCGACCTGCTGCTCATCAGGCCCGGCGCGAGCATTCCCGCCGACGGCGTCGTGAAGGAAGGGACCAGCGCCGTCAACGAAGCGATGATCACCGGCGAGTCCAAGCCGATGGACAAGTCGACGGGCGACCGGGTGATCGCCGGCACCGTCAACGGACAGGGCTCGTTGCGTGTCGAGGTGACGGGAACCGGCGACGAGACCGCGCTCGCGGGTATCATGCGGCTCGTCGAGCAGGCCCAGACGTCGCGCTCGCGCGCCCAGGCCCTGGCGGACCGGGCGGCGTTCTACCTCACGATCATCGCCATCGTCTCCGCCGCGGTTACCGCCATTGTCTGGCCACTCCTCGGTCGACCGTGGAGCTTCACGATCGAGCGCGTAGTGACCGTGCTCGTGATCGCCTGTCCCCATGCGCTGGGTTTGGCCATCCCGCTGGTGACCGCCATCTCGACCACGATTGGCGCACGGAACGGCCTGCTCGTGCGCGATCGACGCGGCCTGGAAGAGGCCCGTTTGCTGAACACGGTCGTGTTCGACAAGACAGGCACGCTCACGCTCGGTTCGCACCGCGTCGTGAAGACCACTGCCGCCGATGGACTCACCGACGACGAGGTGCTTCGCGTGGCCGCGTCGGTCCAGCGCGACGCTGAACATCCGATCGCGCAGGCGCTGATGACCAGCGCCAAGGAACATGGCATCGACGTTCCGATGTCGCAGGACTTCGAGTCCATGCCGGGACGCGGCGTGCGCGCAGTCGTCGAGGAGCGCTCGCTTCACGTTGGCGGGCCGGGTCTGTTGAGAATGCTCGCGGTCGAACCGCCGGAGACGCTTCGGCGGGCTGCCGAATCAGCGGCAGCCGATGGTCAATCTGCAACCTACCTGGTGGAAGGCGACCGGGTGCTCGCCGTATTTGCGATCGCGGATGCCATCCGTCCCGAATCGTTCGACGCGGTCAAGCGGCTGCACGACGAAGGACTGGAGGTTGTCCTGCTGACGGGTGATTCCACGGCGGTCGCAAACGCGGTCGCGAAGGAACTCAACATCGACACCGTCTTCGCCGAGGTATTGCCCGAGGACAAGGTGGCAAAGATCGAGGAGCTGCAGGCCCAGGGCAAGCGCGTCGCGATGGTGGGTGACGGTGTCAATGACGCTCCGGCGCTGCTCACGTCCGACGTCGGCATCGCCATCGGCACAGGGACGGACGTCGCGGTCGAGGCCGGCGACGTCGTACTCGTGCGCAGCGACCCGCGCGACGTGCCAGCGATCATCGAATTGAGCAAGGCCACCTATCGCAAGATGATCCAGAACCTGTGGTGGGCCGCCGGCTACAACATCGTCGCCATCCCTCTCGCCGCTGGCGTTCTCGCCGCATGGGGGATCCTGCTGCAACCTGCGCTTGGGGCAGTGCTCATGTCGCTGAGCACCGTCGTTGTGGCAATCAATGCGCAGTTGTTGCGCCGGGCGGTGCGGTCCCCATGAACATGATTCGGGGACACCTGTGACCACGCGCCGGCTTCTTGCACTCAACGTTGGCTCGTCCACCCTCAAGGGCGCGTCCTATCTGTTCAACACTGAGGGACACGGCGCGCAGTCTCGTCTGCTCGAGCGCTCCCGGGCCGAAATTCCAGTCGGCGTGGATGCGCAGGAGCGCCTTGCCACCCTGCTCGAGGCATTGTCGGAGCCGTGGCCCAGCCCCGACGTGGTGGTGCACCGAATCGTACATGGCGGTGACCTGCACGACGCCCGCGAGCTCGACGAAACCGTGCTCGCGAAACTGGATGCATTGGTGCCGTTCGCACCCTTGCACCAGCCGGTAGCCCTCGCTTTCGCGCGTGCCGCGCGCATGCGTTGGCCGCACGCGCGCCAAGGCGTGGCCTTCGACACCGACTTCCACGCGTCGCTCGCGCCCTGGAGCCGGCGCTTGCCTGTCCCTGAAGCATGGGATGCGCTGGGCATCCGCCGCTACGGTTTCCATGGACTCGCCTTTGCCTCCGCGCTCCGCATAGTGGCCAGCCACGACGCTGGAATCCTGAAGGGCCGCGCTGTCTTCGCGCATCTGGGGGGTGGCTGCAGCGTCTGCGCCGTCGAGGGCGGCCGCAGCCGCGACACCACCATGGCGCTCACTCCGCTGGGTGGAATCCCGAGCCCTACCCGCTCCGGAGATCTCGATCCCGGCGCGTTGCTGTATCTGCTGAGGCATGAACGCCTGGATGCGCAGGCGCTTGAAAACGGCCTGTACCGCAGTGCAGGCCTTGCCGGAATCGCCGGCCATGGCGACATGCGCGTGTTGCTGACGGATCCCGGCCCGCAGGCCCAGCTTGCCGTGGAGCTCTTTGCAGTCCGGATTGCGCAGTCCATCGCGGCCATGGCCACGGCAATTGGCGGTCTCGACCATGTCGTCTTTTCCGGCGGCATCGGCCATCGCGCGCCGGTTTTGCGGGCTCGCATCGTCGCGCGACTGGCCTGGCTCGGCCTGGCGCTGGCACCTGACGTCAACGATGCTGGAGCCACGCGGATCGACCGCGGGGGCGGGCCGAGCATATGGAACGTCGCGATCGATGAGGAGCGCGAACTGGCTGAATCGGCACTCGCCTGGCTGTAGCCACGACACGCCCCAAGGGTCGGCTCCGGTGGGGAATCACTCCTCGATCCGTGACGACGTGAGCACCGCTGCGAATCCACCACCGGGGGTGCGCATGTTCGTGGTCTGGCCCTGGTACAGCCTGGCCGCGAACAACAGGACACCCGCCTCGGACGCGAAGCAGCGCACATCCGCCTTGAGGGACTGGCCCCCATGCACGATCCGCATGCTCGGTGGCGCGAAGGCCTGTGCGATGTAGGTCGCCGACGCCATAGACGCCCAAGTCCGCCGGGTCAACTTGTCGCCCCGATAACTCCCACGGCTGCCAAACCCTGCTGCAGGCTTGAAGAAATATCCGTTGCGCACTGCCCACAACGCATCCCGGTTCGCGGGCACGAGTTCGACCGTGGGCGGGATCACCTGGCCCAGCAGTGCCGTCGAACCCGCATCGACCCCGAACCCGCCGAGCAGAGCCGGGTCCCCGAGCACCGCAAGGTTGCGCTTGTCGGCAAACAGCGCGTGTGCTCGGGGATGCGGCATCAGCGCGACGTCCCCTGCCAGGTAAGCCTCACGAATGTCTGCATGCGAGGCATCCTCGAGCGCGAAATCGGTCAACCGGTTGTAGACAGTGTCGATTCGACCGTGGGCATCCTCAAGCCCGTCCGAACCAAACGACAAATCCTCGGGAGCGCTGATCACGCAGTCCACGCCATGGTCCCGAAACGCGTTCGCGTACAGCACAAACTCGGGGTAAAGGAACTGCGCTCGCGGAGTGCTGTCCACGATGGCCAGGCGCGACGGCGTGCGCCCGGATTGCTGCCGAGCATCCTCCATCCAGGCCGTGACGGCCGCATCACGCGCTTGGGCCGCGTTGGTCCAGGTGGCCCATGCTGGCGGCGCGCAAGACCGCACGGCATCGAGCAACAAGGCATTGAGGAGCAGACCGCCTGGATTGGTGTTGACCTCGATCAGCCGCGGGCCATCGACCGTCAGGTGAAAGTCCAGACCCAGGACGCCCCCCGCCGAACCCGGATCATGGGTTGCAATGTCAGGGGCCCATTGCAGGACCCGTTGGCTATATCCCGGGTTTCCTGCGACGTCGAAGACCGCCGCCGCGACTCGTCCCATGGCCTCCAACGCGGGCCGATCAACGAACAAGGCATAGGGTGAAAATAAGTGCGCGTGTACGGCGGGATCAGTCGTGAACTCCGGAAAGGCACCCCGGATCGACTCGTGCAGACGGAGGATGTCGACCACTTCGCATGCACACCGCTGGTTGAGCGGCGCGCTTTCCAGGGTGGCACAGTCGATCTCGCAGCCTGTCTGTCCAACTATTATCGGAGTCCGCGGTTCAACCACAACAGGGATTGTTCTGTTGGATCGGTGGACATGGCACTGTTCCGAACGAGCAGAACACACAGCAGTCGCCTTGATGCGGACGCAAAACCGCTCCACAGCCCGTGCACTCATAGAAGAATTGACACGCTGTGATGGGCATTGTCTCGGTCGCCCGATGGCCGCACTCCGGGCAGGTCAAGACGCTTTCCAGCTTGACGTCACTCACCGCCAGTCCGCACCTTGGCCGGGAAGCCTGCTTCCGTGACTGCACGCGCGATTCCGGCTGCATCCGTCTGGCTCGATTCGAACGTCACCGTGACTGTTTCAGCCCGGGTGTCCACCTTCACATCGGCCACGCCCGGCACCTTCTCCAGCGCCTTCCTGATGGTGATGCCGCAGGCGGGACAGGTCATGTTCTCAGCATCGAGCATCACTACGGTTGCGGGCGTCGCAAGAGCGGCACCGACCGACAGAGCAGCCACCAGGGCCAGTATCCACTTGTGCATCGCGCCTCCTACAGAATCCAGACGATGTAATAGGGAAACAGCAGCAACAGGACGATGAGGGCTGTCGCCAACCAGAGCCAACGTCGCCTGCGTCGCAGAGCGTCCGGGGCGATGCAACTGCCATCCACACCGCACCGTGCCGCCGGTCGATACAGCATCCAAAACGCCACGGCCAAGGACAGTACGGCGGCGGCGCTGAACCAGGGCCTCAAGGGATCGAGAGCTGTCAGGGTGCCGATCCAGGCGCCACTGATGCCCAGCAGGACCAGCACCAGCGGCACGACGCAGCAGACCGATGCGCCAATGGCGGCGATGCTCGCGCCAACGATGGCTGGAACAGACGATTTGGCCGGGGTTGTTTGCATCAGAGCATACTAGCCTCTGTACCTAGGTACGGAGTCAAGCCGTGCGTCCGAACACGTTTACGATCAGCCGGCTGGCGGCGGCGGCCGATGTGCACGTCGAAACCGTGCGCTACTACCAGCGGCGTAGGCTGCTGCGTCAACCCGAGCGACCCATAGGAGGCGTGCGTCGTTACGACGAAAACGATGTCAATCGGCTTCAGTTCATCCGGCGCGCTCAGATGATGGGATTCAGCCTCGACGAGATCGCTGGCCTGCTAGAGATCACAGGCGAAGGTTCTTGCGAGCAGACCCGTCAGCTGACCGAGCGAAAGCTCGTCGATGTCCGTCTACGAATCCGCGAGCTGCGACAGCTGGAGAGGGATCTCGAACAGAAAATAGCGCGGTGCGCCCAAGTGCCGGCGGGAGAGTGCTGCCCAACCCTCGATTTTCTGGAGCGGCCAATAAAGCCAGCTGCGACAGGCAGTTAGCTCACTTTCGGCCCGTTTTTACACGAATCCCTGCCGACCCTCAAATTGTTTTCGCCGGACGGTTGCAGCCATGAAGCCCGAGGCGCAGCCGTGCCACCGCCAGGATTCACAACGAGACAAGGACGCCTTGGGCCGAACCGCTCCGAAAGGAGATGGGGCCGACTCGGCATCCCCGCCCGAAGGCTTCTCCAGCTCGCTCACTGACGCGGGCCAGGTCAACCACCAAATGAAAGGCGAGAAAGCCCCGGCCGCACCTTGCGGCGCCGGTCTTGAGGCGTGGCGTGGAAGCTCCATAGCGATGCCGGGCGGGTTGTCCGTGAACCGTCCTTCGTGACGTGATGGGCAGGAACCGCCAGCGTTGAGGGCAGCACGCATCCGTGCAACCTGCTGCAGCAAGGGCCAGCGTGTTCGCCAGCACCCCGTCCATCGCAGCGTAGCGCTGGCCGCGCCGATCCGGCGCAGCCGGTTCGGCCGCATCGAGGGGCGCCAAGCATCGCGCGGCGGGGATAGCCCGCAGGGCTTTCCCCTGGAGGCAAGCGAAGCGCGCAGCGCCAAAGGCGCGAAGGCGCGAGGAATTGAAGCCGAATGGCCGTGACAGCGAAGTTGACACGGGGCGCAGCCCGAAAGCCCGGCGGGGCGAAGCGCCGACACGCCCAGGCCGTTCTATATTTTCAGGAAAGAATCCAAGAGCAGTCCATGACCATCCAGCTACGACACGAAACACCTGACGACATGGCCGCCATCGAGGCCGTCACGGTCGCCGCCTTCGCCGATGCACCGCACACCAGCCACACCGAGCAGTTCATCGTGCGCGCCCTGCGCGCCGCCGACGAACTGACGCTTTCCATCGTGGCCGAGGAACACGGCCAGGTCGTCGGCCATGTGGCCCTGTCGCCCGTGACCATCACCGATCGCAACGGCCACAAGGCCGAAGGCTGGTACGGCTTGGGGCCGATCTCCGTCCTGCCGCAAAGGCAAGGGCACGGCATCGGCTCGCGCCTGATGGAACAGGCGCTGTCTGAACTGCGTGACATGCAGGCCGCGGGCTGCGTGCTGCTGGGCGATCCCGCGTATTACGCGCGTTTTGGTTTTCAGGCCCGTGCGGGCCTGCAACTGCCGGGCGTGCCGCCCGGCTACTTCATGGCACTGGCCTTCGATGGGCCGGTGCCCGAAGGCATCGCACACTACAGCGATGCTTTCAACGCCGCCGCCTGAGCCAGCGCGAAGGCGGCGGCGTTCTGAATCGGCTGCTGGCCTTGAACACCGCGCGCGGCCACTACCGCGACCGGATTTGCATTTCACCGCGCCCAGGACGGAACGGCCTGGGCGCGGTGCTGATCGCGGTTATTCCTTCGTCTCGATGAGCCACCACAAGGCGCGCGGCAAGGCGCGGCCCGTGATGGGATGAATGTCGGTGAGGTCGGCGCGGGCCGACCAGCCCGAGGGCAGGCGATAGCCGCGTACGTCGCCTGCGCCGTGCCAGCGGCGGGCGCGTACTGTGCCGGGGGCGTAGATCGCCGCCATGCGCCGGCGGCTGGTGGCGGTGTGGATCATGGAGCTTCTCCTTCCAGCGAAGCGCCCCGGTCGAGGCCGGGGCGCTTGCCTTCGGCGCGGGTCAAGCGGCCAGCACCTCGGCGGGTTCATCCGCCATTGCTTCGGCATCCTCCGAGGCGTCCTGCTCCGGGCTTTCCTCCTGCGCGGCATCCTGCGGATCTGCGGCCTTGAAGATGGCGGGCATCCAGCCCGTGCCATCGGCCAGCCGCTCGGCTTCGCTGGCAATGTCGGCCTTCTTGAGCTTCGCCAGCCGGTTGATTTGCTCGGGCGCGTACTCGCCCACGGCATCCAGAATCACGGCCTTGGAAACGTGCTTGAAGTAGCCTTCTGCGGTCGGCTTCCACCATGCGGCCATGTCGAGGCCCACGGCCTGCGCCAGTTCTTCGCCGCGATGGTGCGTCGTGGCGCGGGGCGTCACCACGTCCACCGTGGAAGCCACGCACACGGCCAGCAGTCGCACCAGTTCGTCTTGCGGCTTCGCCAGCAGCGCGGCGAACAGTTCGGCGCTGTCCTCCGGCAAGGCTTCACCGGCCACCTGTTGCAGTTCGCGCAGCGCCACGGCGGCGGGCGATTCCGGCCAGTCCGGTGCCATGCCTTCCAGCCGGTATTGCGCCGTGAGGCGCACGCCGAGCGGCAGGCCATCGCCGTAGGCGTCGGGCTGCAAGACGGTCTGCACCATGCCATGCACCAGTGCGGCCAGCGCGACATGCGGATGCCGGGCGACTTCGATTTGCAGCGCCGCCGTGCGGTGGGCGCTCAACCGCTGCGCCAGCCGGTCGGACAGGCTCGCGGCCTTGGGTGCGTCGTCGGCGTCCTCGTGCTCGTCGTTGGCGACTTCGCCTTCGGTGTTGCCGAAACCGCGCCGCAGCTTTTCCAGCGTGCGCAGCGCCTTGGCCTCGGCTTCGCGCAGCAGGCCGCGATGAATGGCGGCTTCGCCGTTGCGGTCGATGGTGACGATGACACCGGCCACCTCGCGCACTTCGGGGGCATAGCCCTGTAAGGCGTCCTCCGCGTCTTGCAGTTCGCCGATCACCTGATCGCGCCGCCGTTCCAGCTTCTCGGCCTTGGCCTCGTCCTCGGCGTCGCAGGCTTCTTCCAGTTCGGCGTCGATCTTTTCGAGGCGGGTTTCCAGCGAGGCGATGCGGCGGGCCTCGCGGGTGGTCGGCTCGCGGCGATGGCGCGGGGCGTTCTGGAACGCCTGCCGTTCCTCGTAGGCCAGATGCGGCACGGCCTCCACCCACGCCCAGCCCTCGGCGCGCACGTCCTCGGCCAGCGTTGCCAGCTTGTCGCGCACCAGCGTTTCCAGCACTGCGGTATCGGTGAGGTAGGTTCCGGCATCGCCTTCTGCGAACAGGTCGCGGCGGATGCCGCCGCCTGCCTGCCGGTAGGTGTCCAGCCCGACGAAGCGCACCAGCGCGTGCGCGGCGTCGATTTCGCGCTCGGTCAGGCGCTCGCGCAGCTTGGACGGGCTGCGCTGCCATTCCGGCGCACCATAGAACGCGGCTTCCTGCGCTGCGTGGTCGTCGGTGATGGTCAAGGCCATCAACTGTTCCAGCGTGACGGTTCCAGCGCGGTAGTCGTTCATCAGGCGCGGCGAGACGTTCGCCAGCTTCAAGCGGCGCTGCACCACCAGCGGGGACACGCCGAAGTCGGCGGCAATGTCTTCGACGGGCCGGCCTTCCTTGACCAGCGCGGCGAAGGCCGCGAACTGGTCGGCGGGGTGCATGTTCTCGCGCTGCACGTTCTCCGCGAGGCTGACGGTACGGGCGGACGCATCGGCCACCAGCAGGCACGGCACTTCATAGTCGGCGGGGATGCGCTTCTTCTTCGCCAGCAGCTTCAAGGCGGTCAGGCGGCGATCACCGGCCACCACCTCGTAAGCCTCGCCGTCCGCGGAAAGGATGACGATCAGGTTTTGCAGCAGGCCGATGCGGGCAATGCTCGCGGCCAGTTCGGGGATGGACTGGCGCGGGGTCGTGCGGACGTTGCGCCTGGAGCGGCGCGGCAACAGTTGCGACAGCGGAACCAAGATCAGGTTCTTGGTCGGGTCTGCCGCTTCCAGCGGCGCGGCGGCTTCGATGGCGACGGTTTCGGTTTTGAGTACGGCGTTCATGGTGATAACTCCTTGCGGTTAGGGATGCAGCAGCGAGAGAAGCGGCAAGGGCTGCTGCCTGCCCCTGCCGCGTGGGGATTCAGGCTTTCAACTGGCGCAGGCCATCGGCCAGCAGCCACAGGGAGCGGTTCAGGCGCACGTTTTGGTCAATGCCTTGAACGGGGCGGGTTTGCTGGCGGCGTCCGTTGGCGCTTCGCCCGGACAGTCCGCCCTTGGTCAAGTTCTCCTGCGTGCGGTTGAACACACTCCACAGGTCGCGGCGGTCGTCGTCATGGCGGCGCGGCATCAGGATTTGCGATTCCGTGATGGGCGCGGGCTTGTTCTCGTCGTACTTCAACGCCAGCGCAGCGCGGGCGAACACTTCCGATTCCCCTGCGTCCAGCGTGATAGCGCGCATGGCATCGCGGGATTCCTGCGCCCGGTCGAAGCCGTGCAGGACTTCGTATGCGCCTTCGATCACCTGTCCAGCCACGTCGCCTTTGTGAGGCACGCGCACGTCGGCCACGGTATCGCCGCAGACAAGGCCATTGCTGCAAACGAAACGAAACATCCCGGCCAGCATCTGATAGCTGCTGGTGCCGTCATGGGAGTTCAGTAGGATGATTTCGTTGGCCTCGCGGCCGTTGATCTGGCTGGCGTGGCGCAGCCGGATCATGTGCTTGGTGTAGTCGCGGCGGTCGTCGTGGCGCACGCGGGTTTGCGTCACCATGAAAGGCTCGAAACCTTCCCCGCGCAGTTCTTGCAGCACGGTCGCGGTGGGGATGTAGCTGTATCGCTCGGAGCGGCTTTCGTGCGGGGCGTCCGCGAAGATGGACGGGGCCACGGCCCGGATTTGGTCGTCGGACAAGGGACGTTCCGAACGCAGCACCGGGGAACGGGAAGCGAAGCGGGATGCGAGTTGCATGGCATTTCTCCTGACAAAGAAAAAAGGGTTTGCTGTTCACACCGCACACCGGATTCCTAGATTCGGAAGCCCAGCCTTTCGGCTGTTCGGTGCGGTCGGCACGAGGAACCCGGTTGGCCCTGTTGCCACCGTCTTTCCTGAGTTCATCGCCCGCGACGGTCAGGAGCGCGCGAACGGGTGCCGTCAAGGAGGCAAGCGCAGGGTTGGTGCGGCCCGCAGGCGCAGCCGAGGACACGGCCCTGCGCGCCTTGACGGCACACGGGCGCGGGCTACAGTCGCGGTGAAGGTGATGAAGTCAGGGGAGACGGCTGGACATGGCAACGGCCCCTCGACACGCCGACCGCACGGCAAGCGAAGCGCGCAGGCCCGGATCTAGGAATCAGGGCCGGCGGCGTCAGCCGAGCGGAGCGAGGGAACGATGGAAGCCCATCAGGGGCGAGACGCCGCAGGCGGTTCAATGCGAAGCACGACAGCGCGACCGGCCATGTCTGCTTGGCCGGGGACGCACGACCGTCCTACCATCCCTCCATGGAAGAAACCATCCTCAACAACGACGATCCTTTGGAGCACATGCTTCACCGCTCCAATGCCTTGCACGAACGGCTGGATGAATTGCTGGGCAATGCCGAGTTCGATGGATCGCCCCGTGGCGAATCAGCCCTCGGCATGTGCTTGGTGGCTATGGAACATGCGGCGGCAATGCGAGCGTTGATGTCGCTGCGACTGCCCACGTCTGCCGTCGGCCTCATGCGCCTGCAGTTCGAGGCCCTGACACGGGCAATTTGGCTGCTCTACGCAGCTAGCGACACAGCGATCGACAAGTTGCTGGCGCCACTGACGCAGCAGAGCGAACAGGCAGCCAAGAACTTGCCTGGCGCCAGCGAAATGATTGAGCAGATCGGCAAGCGAGTCGGACAAGGCGTGCCGGCAGCCGCGCACCAGATGCTCTCGCACTTCAAGGATGTGACCTGGCACGGCATGAACTCATTCGTGCATGGCGGCATTCATCCGCTGCGGCGTAGTGCCGACGGCTTCCCGGTCGATCTTGCGCTGCAAGTGCTGCGCAGCTCGAACGGTCTGACGACCATGACCGGCATGACGATGGCTGTCCTCACCGGCGATGAAGCCGTGGCCAAGCCGGTGAGCAAGATCCAGCCGGCATTCGCCGACTGCCTGCCGGATCTGCTGAGACCTTGAACGGGGCTTCTTGCGACGCCCCGCGCAAATCATTGGACGATTCGCCCAGCCAGGCGCGCATCACGCGCATAGGCGCTCAACCGCTTTTCGGCCCGGAAAGACAGGTCACGTTCGATTGGCAGGCCCAGCCCGCCGCGCACGGTCGCCAGTTCGCCCAGGCTGACCCAGCCGATTTCCGGCATCCCCAGGCCCAGGTCGCAAAGACCAAAGGCGTGGTCGTGGTCGTCGGGATCAATCTCGGTCAGCAGCCAGGTCGCGCCGGCATCCGGCGTGAACAGCTTGACCACGGGCGCCGGATCGAAGTCCGGGTTCTCCAGTGATTTGCAGCCATTGGCCAGCAGCACGACGCGCTGCTCGTCAGTGATGAGTGCGTTGTTCATGGTGAACTCCTGAAAGGTTGCCGGGCGGAGTTGCCCGACCCTTCCGGGGCACGGCGCAGCGCAAGCAGTCAGGGGTCAACGACGGCCGCCAGGACGCAAGCGCCATCGGCGCGCAGCCCTTGACGGCGAGCACGCCGTGGCACGATGAAGGGAACAGCAAGACCGCCTCCCTTGCACCTTCACGTTCCCCGGTTCTCGGCAAGCGAAGCGCGCAGGCCCGCGCAGACCCGCGCGGGCCGGAGTTGCGCCACCGGACGCAGCAAAAAGGGGGCCGAAGCCCCCTTGGTCAGATCAGGCCGCGTTCGGCGAATGATGTGGTGTTGCCGCCCGCGACGATGATGTGATCCAGAATGCGAACGTCCACAAGTGCCAGCGCCTCCTTGAGCCGCTGGGTCAGTGCCCTGTCGGCCGCGCTCGGCTCAGGATTCCCGCTCGGGTGGTTGTGCGAAACGATGACCGCCGCCGCATTGAGCCGCAGCGCCTGCTTGACCACTTCGCGCGGATACACCGATGCGCTATCGATGGTGCCTCGAAACATCTCGGCATATTCGATCAAGTAATGGTGCGTATCCAGGAACAGCACGGCGAACACCTCGTGCTCGAACCCAGCCAGCTTGGCGCGCAGGTACTCCTTGACCGCCACCGGCGAACTGAATGACGCACCGCGCTGCATCTTGTGCTCGATAGCCTGGCGCGCGGCCTCCAGAATCTGGTCAGTCGTCGCCAGCAGGTAGCGGCCCTGCGCATCACGCACCATCAGTGAGGTATCGAACGAGGAAAAAGACAGTTGCGACATGATCGTGCTCCGGTTGCTTGGGCGGAATTGCCCGGAACCGTCGCCAGCACGGCGCAGCGCAAGCAGTCAGGGGTCGCAGACGGCCGCCAGGACGCAAGCGCGCACAAGCGCGCGCCGCCCTTGACGGCGAGAACGCCGTGATATGGTGAAGGGAACAGCAAGACCGCCCACACCCCGCCCACTGCACACACCCGCCGTTGAGCAAGCGCAGCGCGCAGGCCCAACAGGGCCGAAGGCGTCAGGGATCAAAGCCGGATGGCCGCGATTCGGCACGAAGCGCGGGGCGCAGCCCGCGAACCCGACGGCGGTACGCCGGGACGCAACATCCAAGTACCACATCGAACCCGCTCCACTACGCCGCAGCAAGTTGTCCCGATAGGTATTGAACTTCACCATGTCTCCATGCAGCAGAACCATGGAGTCCGAGGTGGAACAGCTATCGCAAGCCCCCAATACCGCCGGCACCGATGTCGGCCTCCCCTTGCCAGGCACGGATGCCTACGAGGCTTTGCCGCAATTTCCAACGCGCAGTGTCCTTCCCTTCCGTCGCACCATTCGCCGGCAGGAACTGCGGCAGATCGTTCCCCTCGCCGAAACGACGATCTACGAAATGGAGCGTCGCGGTGAGTTCCCACGTCGCTTCAACCTGACGCCACGCTGCGTGGTATGGGACTTGGCAGAAGTGGAAGCCTGGGTCGAAGAACGAAAGCAGGCTCCGCGCGCCGGCGTATCGAAACCGGATGTCCACTTACGAAAAACCCGCCCTGTCCGGGCGGGTTCGAGCGAGGCATAAGGCCAAGCAGCGGCGCTCATCCAATCAAAACCTCCAGTGCCTTGGATGTCGAGCGCGGCAATCGCTGCCCCTCCTTCGCCACGTTGACCTGCAAGGCCACTCGCGCCACCTCAAACACGTCTTTGGCCAGCGAGTAGCTGCCCTTGGCCTGCAACCACGCCAATACGTCCGCCAAATGCCAGATCGACGCGCTGCCTTCATGCACCGGCGCCGGAAAGCTGCCCGGATGCGCCAGCATCAGCTTGCGCATGTTCTGCCGCGACACGCCAACAATGTCGGCCACGTCAGTCAGACCCACCAGATCCGGCGCTACTTCGATCAATCGCGCGGTCGGCGCGGCGCCGCGCACATCGGCCAGCGCGCTACGCACGGCCTCGTCCGCATCCGCTGCCTCGCGGGTGAACTCTAGCGCCAACCGACCCGGCTGCCCAATGCCGATCAAGGCATCGTCGCAGCCGGCTTCGCCCAGGCGCTCCACCAGTGCATCCGTATCGCGGTCGTCGTCGGCGAGCTGGTATTTCAGGGTGAAGGTGTATTCCATCGCGCTACTCCTTGGCACCATCATCAGCGTCGCGCTGCGGCCGGTGCGTGATGCAGTTGTCCACGACGCGCCGCAAGGCGCGCGCGTGGTTGCCGGGATTTTTCGGCGTGCTCCATACGCTGGTGATGCAGAACTCGCCGCAGCGACATTCTTCATCGTTGTAAGGGCAATACATCCGCCCCCAAGCGTGGCTGCCGCCGACTTCGACGCGCCAGCCCTGCCCTTCGGCATGCCTGAGAGCTTCCTCGACATCTTTCTTCGGATGAGGGGAACGAGCCATCAATGATCTCCAGTATGGGGATGAGTTGCTTGGTTGTCAAGTGACAACCAAGCAACTGTTTCAGGCTATCGCGCTCAACGCCGGCACCACCACGTTCGCCGGTAACAGCTTCGGCACGTACGTCTGCCCACCGCCCCAGGCATCGACGAGGTTGGCCCACTCTTGCAGCATGTGGCGCCGCTGCTCGGCGTACTCGGCCTTGTTGTAAACCGAGCGCGAGGAACGCCCGTCCTCGTGCGCCAGGCACTTCTCGATCCAGTCTCGGTTGAAGCCGATTTCGTTCAACAGCGTCGAGCCGGTCCGGCGCAGGTCATGGACGGTGAAGGGTTGCAGCGGCAGTCCCTTGGTCTTTGCCGCCTCCACCACGAGCCCCGTGACGCGATTCAAAGTGGCGTTGGACATGCACCGCTCTGCGTCATAGCGAGACGGAAAAACGAACCTTGATCCCGCCGCGCAGGCGTGCAACGTCACGAAGATGTCGAGCGTCTGGCGCGATAGATAGACCATGTGCGGGTTGCGCCCCTTCATCCGCTGCTTAGGAATCGTCCAGGTCTTGCTCTCGAAATCGACCTCATCCCAGGTGGCGTGGATCAGTTCGCTCTTGCGTACCAGCGTCAGCAGGATCAAGCGCAGCGCCAGCTTGATGGTCGGATAGGTCGCCACCGATTCCATCTGCTGCATGAACAACCGGATCTCCAGCGGAGACAAGGCACGATCTTTCGGCACAAAGGTGGCGATCGAGGCCGCGCCCACGCTGTCGGCGGGGTTATCCACCTTCTCACCGTGGGCGATGGCGTAGATGTAGACCTGCTTCACGATGTCCCGAATCTGTACCGCCGTCGCCGGCGCCCCACGCTCCTTGACCTTGTTGCACAAGGCCCGCAGGTCTTCGGCCTGGATTTCGGTCAGCAGGCGATTCTGGAAGACCGGCAGGATGTCCCGGTCGATGATGTGCTTGCGCATGGCGCGGGTGCTGTCGGCCAGCCTTGCGTTGGCCAGCCACGTCTCCATCGCCGCGCCGAAGGTCTTGATGGCGACCACCCGGCGTTTCTCACGCTGCTTTTCCAGCGCGGGCGAGACACCCTTGAGAACGGCTTTGCGCGCGTCCAGCAGCAGTTCGCGCGCCATTGCCAGCGAGATGCCACCAGGGCCATAGCGTCCGAGGGTCAGTGTCTCGCGGCGGCCGTGGAGCCGGTAGTCGTAGCGGAACGTGATCGTTCCGCCAGGCGATACCGTCACGTACATCCCGTCTCGGTCAGAAGTCTTATAAATCTTGGACTTAGGCTTGAAATTACGTAGTGCGGCGTCGGTCAGCATCGAGGTTTCCTCCGGCATGTGACGGATTTACCGTCAGGTTTTACCGTCAGGGACCTGGAGACCTGCTGATGCCCGGAAAGCCCCATGAAACAAGCTTTCCCGAGAAGGCTTTTACCGTCAAAGACGGTAAAAGTCTGAATAGTGAACGAGAGTGTCTTAATCCGGCCTCGATTTTTACCGTCAGCTCTACCGTCAACTTTTTCTGCTGGCCGGCGATAGCTACCGATAGCTGTTGCGACGTATTTTCTTCTAAATCAACACGTTACGTCAGTTTTTCGATAGCTGGCGATAGTCCTCGAAGGACGTCAATTCACTCCCACTCGATTGTAAACAAGCACATAAAATCCTTTAGTGACAACAGTTTGCAAGCACGGGCAGATTAAGTGCCACGAAAAATACCATGTGCAGATCATGAGGTTGAACACGGCTTGCACCGTCGGCGTTCACGCTCTTGGTCGGCGATCTCGCCCGGCTCCAATGCTAGCTCGGCATCGGTCATGCGCTCCAGCACGTCGCGCAGGCGGATGGTGCAAGGAATGGGCGGCGGCTCGAACTCGTAGCCGCCGGCGATCATTTCGGCCGCGACTTCCTCGGTGATGAAAAACGGCTCATCGTCTTGGTGCGGCTTCGTCATGCCCCTTTCCTCCTGGCGTTCATCCTGGCCGACAGCGGCCAGGGCATCGGCTTCCGTCAATGCGTCCTCCACGAACGCGCCACGCTGCTTCGCTTCGGCCTGGCTGACCTCGGCCCATAGCAGAGCTGAACTGCGAAGCCCAAGCGGTTCGCTGGCCCGCGTCGCAGCCGGATGATGGACATGTCGGTATCGCTGAACGTGTAATGCCGGATCAGGTCGTCCTTGCTGTCCGGCAATG
Source organism: Stenotrophomonas sp. GD03654 (assembly GCF_029845105.1). Lineage (NCBI taxonomy): Bacteria > Pseudomonadati > Pseudomonadota > Gammaproteobacteria > Lysobacterales > Lysobacteraceae > Stenotrophomonas > Stenotrophomonas sp. GD03654. Next base: position 240,639 of record NZ_JAOCLC010000001.1, read on the forward strand.
CGAGCAGGCTTTCCCGCTCGGCGGCGGACAGTATGGAGCGACGCGGCATGTTTAGTTTTCCGTCTTCAAATACTGGTACAAGGTTTCGCGGCTGATGCCAAATTCGCGGGCCAGCTTCGCTTTCTGCTCGCCTGCTTCCGCGCGCTGCCGCAATTCACTTACCCGTTCGGGTGACAGCGCCTTCTTGCGGCCCCGATAAGCACCGCGCTGTTTAGCGAGCGCGATGCCCTCGCGCTGCCGCTCGCGGATCAGGGCGCGTTCGAACTCGGCAAACGCGCCCATCACAGACAGCATCAGGTTTGCCATCGGCGAGTCCTCGCCGGTAAAGGTCAGACATTCCTTGACGAACTCGATGCGCACGCCGCGCTGGGTGAGCTTCTGCACCAGACGGCGCAGGTCGTCGAGGTTGCGCGCCAGGCGATCCATGCTGTGCACCACCACGGTGTCGACCTCGCGCACGAAGGTCAGCAGCGCATCCAGTTCCGGCCGCTGGGTGTCCTTGCCCGACGCTTTGTCGGTAAATACCTTGTCCACCCGAACCTGTTCGAGTTGGCGTTCCGGGTTCTGGTCGAAGCTGCTGACCCGGACATAGCCGATACGTTGACCGTTCAAGGATGCCTCCTGCGTAAAGTGTCAGGAAGAAATCTATGATCCTTGACGGCATGTGTCAATCAATTCAAGAAGTGACCTTAAACTGACGCGAC